>JAQXUJ010000244.1 GCA_029219925.1 Clostridiales bacterium
ATAAAGGGGAAGAGCAATGCGTTTTTTTGAAGTGTTTGAAAAATCGAGGTCGGGCGCTTCCGGGGCGGAAAGAAAGCGGCAGCCCGAAAAGAGTTACGAGCGGATATATATAAAGCTATTGCGTGTTATCACGCTATGCACGATTATTCCGTGTATTATAATATGCCTTTTTACAAATGCTTATGTGCGTGATGTCGTGGTAAATAAGCATATGCTATCCTATCTTGACAGTATTTACGAAAATATTCAGGAATCAATAAACGGCTATATAAACCAAATATCGGCGTATTCGATTTATATTTTTTCGGATAAAAAAATATATTCATTATACACCGACAGGGATTTGTCTTTCGAACAGAAGAAGCACGCGATACAAGATTATCTCAATACATATTGGAATAACAACGAGTTGGTAGCGAATATTGATATACTTGCAGATGAGGACCGGGTTATCAGAAAAAAAGAGGAAATAATTGAACCGGTATCACGGGATTTTACGTCAAAGCTTTCAAGAAATAATATACTTATTTCCGACAATATCGTCCGCTCGGAAACGGGTGAAGAATATCTGGTTTTCGGACGAGAGGTGTTTAATCTGGATAACAGTAAAAAGATGTTCGACCTGCTTTTGTATGTTCCTGAGAGCAAACTGAGCGATGCACTTGCTGAGTTTAATAAAGATAATAACCTGATATTTGTTACGTCGAATGATAAGGTTATGATACATACAGATAAGTCAAAATTGGGTCATTATGTTTTACAGCCGTTTGAAAGACTTAATCTGAATAATGCCTATCAAACGGCAGGAGATTACTTTTACGGCAATAAAAATCTGAAGATACGAATTGCCACTGAAGGTTTATGGAAGATAGAAAGCAGAATTGATAACGGCTGGATGTATGAGGCGTTAAATCGTTTCAACAAGGAAATAACGGTTTTGCTGATTGTGTCTATCCTCTTTTCACTTATGCTGTCGCTCATTATCCCTAATTCGATGCTGAAATCAATTACCACACTAAAAAAACGAATGAGCGGTTTTGTCACCAACGGAGGGTTGAAAAAGCAAAGCACAGAGATAACATTGCCGGAAATAAAAGAGCTTGAGGACAGTTTCAACAAAATGTCGGTGCAGATAAATGACCTTATTGAAAAAAATAATAAAGAGAAAGAAATTCAGCGGCGAACCGAATTAAAAGCGCTGCAGGCGCAGATAAATCCTCATTTTATATATAATGCGCTTGATGCAATTGCATGGTATGCGAAAATAGAAAAGCAGTCATATATTGCAGAGATGATATATCAGCTTGCTACCTTTTTTCGCATTAGTCTGCACCGCGGCGACAGTATAATAACACTGCGCGAAGAAATAGCGCACCTGGAAAGCTATGCTGCGATAGAAAAGCTGCGCTACCCGGATTTATTTGATATTTCATATAAAATCCAGGAAAACCTGATGGATATAAAGGTTCTGAAGATAATTCTTCAGCCTGTTGTGGAAAATTCCATAAAGCACGGGTTTGAGGATATGTCAGAGGGCGGGGAAATAAACATAACTGCGTATCAGAACAGCGGTGATTTGATTATTGAAATAGAAGATAACGGAAAAGGGACAGACGTTAATCCGCTGGCGACAGGGTCGAAAAAAGGATATGGCATATATAATATAGACGAAAGAATTAAGCTGACATACGGAGAAGGATACGGCGTACAGTTTAAAAGCGTTATAGGCAAAGGCACGACAGTAAAATTGAAAATGAAAGTTGACGCGGATATTTAGTATGTAAAATTATTTGTGATTTCCTGTTTAAAAGATAGCAGAAAAACAAAAGAAATAGCAGTATTATTTATTGTCTGCTGTTTCTTTTTTTTGTATAATAGATATATAAACTAAGACAAAATACGGTCTTAAAATGTGAAAAAAAACAATAAAAGGAGCGATTTTATGAAAAAGAACGTATTATCCGCAGTTTTGGCTGTGACGCTTTTAACAACCGGACTATCCGGCTGCGGCGTGAAAAAAAGTCAGACAAGTCAGAGCAGCAGCGACGGGAAAATCGTAATCAGCATAGGCGAGTGGCCGTCTGAGAACAGACCGACCGAGAGAAAAGAATACGAAAAGTACGTTGAGAAAATGAAAGAAGTTCGTCCCGATGTAGAAATCGTGCCAGATGAATGGGCATATGATCTGCAGACATTTTTGCCGAAAGCATCAAGCGGACAGCTGCCGACAATGTATAATTGTCATTTGACGGAAACAAAAAAGATAATTAATGCGGGATACTCGGCAGATATAACAGACGTTTTGGATCAGCTCGGATATACTCCGTATCTGAATAAGCAGGTTCTTGAACTGTGCGAAAAGGACGGAAGATATTACGGTATTCCTAACGGTTTCTATGTCCAGGGCTTGAATTGCAATGTTGAGCTGTTTAAACAGGCGGGTCTTGTTGATGAAAACGGTATTCCGAAATTTCCGCAGACATGGGATGAGGTTGCCGAAACGGCATCAATAATTAAGCAAAAGACGG
>JAQXUJ010000245.1 GCA_029219925.1 Clostridiales bacterium
TCGTTGTAGATATCCATAGTCGTTTTAATATCCGCGTGCCCCATAATTTCCTGTATAATCTTGATGTTAGTCTCATTCTCGCAAAATCTGGTGCAGAATGTATGACGGAGATTATGTACCGAGAAATGAGGCAACAATTCAGCTGATCTGTTTTCTTTTTCGGCAATTTGCGATTCCTCAGAATTATAATCTTTAATAATTCTGTCGATTGCTCGATTAAGCAGATGCGGACTGAATACTGTACCGAAACGGTTTCGAAATATAAAGCCGCTGTAATCGTCTATGATACTTTTGCATCTGCCTTTTTCAGCTTGTAATTCCTGCTCTTTCAACAGAGCTTTTTTAACGTCTTTAAGCATGGGAATTACTCTAATGCCTGATTTGGTCTTAGGCGTTGTGATATGAAATTCGCATTTTCCGCTGTCTTGCTGGCGGTAAATCAGATTATGATTAATCGAAATTAAATTGTTTTCAAAATCGCAATCCTCCCACCGTAATCCTATTATTTCCCCCACACGACAGCCTGTTCCTAAGAATACGGTAAACAATGGTAGCCAATGATTGTATTTATCTGTTTTGGAAATATATGTCATAAACGCAGTTTGCTGTGCCTCGGTAAGTGAGTGCCGCTTGCCTTTTTCCCAGTTATGACTGTTCTTGATTTCTGCCATAACACCATCTGTTGGATTTAATCTGATGTAGCTGTCACGTACAGCCGTTTTAAAAACAGGATGAAGTATTGTCTGTATTACCTCCATTGAGTTCGGTTTAAATCCGATGTCATTAATAAGATAATTATAGAATTTAATGATGTCGCTGTACCGTATTTGCGTTATCTTCTTTTGCCCCAACGAAGTCGACACATATTTATTATACATATACTTATAATTAGTTCTGGTTGACTGTTTTAAACCAACCTTGGTTTCAATATACTCCTCAAAGAAGGCATTCAGCGTAAGTTTTTTTGCTTGTGCGACTTTCATTCCGTCTTGCAGGTCACGCTCAATTTCCCGCTCCATTTCCCGAAGACATTTCTCCGATTTTTTCCCGACAGGGTTTTTATCCGTCTGAACAAGCCGCCAGCTATATACGCTATGCGGTTTGCCGTTCTCTGTGTATTTATACTCATACATTCCGTTGGATCTTTGATACTCGCCTTTCCATAGCGTTCTGCCTTTTTTGTCACGTCTTGTCACGCTGAACACCTCCTTTCGCCGCTATTTTCTGAGCTGTCAAATATAATTTACATTTTCGAGCCACTGCTCGAATTGAGGACGCTTGATGATAACCTGGCTACCTTTGTGTAGTATAAAATCAAGAGTGCTGTTTTCAGCAATAATTTCACGTAGCTTACCCGCACCAATGCAGGAAAACTCTGCCGCCTCTTCAATGGTTAGTCCATATTTAGCATAGATCGGTATTTTGTACTTGTAATTTCTCATTGTATTATCCTCCAAAATTTACTGAAATTATCAGTATAATAAATGTTCGTTATCTCAGAGGTGTCAATAGGCACCACCTCCTTCCTGGTACAAACTCCGAAATATCGATGTTACCATTCATAATACTATTGAAACTCCGAGGGCGCAAACACTGATAAAATCTAAGTATTTACTATTTACTCGAAGTTTCGACGTTATAATGGTAATCAAGATATACGCCAGCCATCCGGTAACCCTTATCAAGAGATTTACGCATATAATAGGATGTATCTTTACCATAACACTCTATGTTCTGCACACATAGTGCCTTGTAGTAGAAAACCATACCCATGAGCTGCTTGTTTCCTGACCTCTTTAAAGCATTTTTCAGCTTGTTGATTTCGCCTAACCTTTGTACAAAATTATATTGGTTAACATGGTACGCGATGCGAGCACATTTAATGCGTATATTTTCTTCGCTGTTTGGCGAGAAATCATTATCCCTCGGTTCTATGCGGCGGTATAACTCAAACAGCAAAGGTCTCGTTCCAGGCAGATTCTTTGCGTAAAGAATTTCTAAGGTTTGTATTAAAGACAGCTGCCACGAACGATTATTAATACCGCAAATGCAATCACTTATAGTTAGCTTCATTTCATCCCAGGTTACAGGTGATATATCTTCAAGGTATTCACAGAGCTTTTGCACAATAAAATCATTTATACTGCCGTCCTTAAGTAGTTCTATCAGCATCTTTGTTCGATGTGTGTTATTAAGACATGATAGCGATAAAATATCTGCTACCAGGGTCAAATCGCCGGATGTGAGAAACTCTTGTTTCAGGCATATAAAACCTTTTTCTTTAACGTTTATCCCTTCAATACAGTTCTTAAAATTACTTAACATTGTTATTCCCTCCATAATTTTTGAAAAGATTATAATATATGTAATATCCGCTGATGCTCTTGTTTTCTTTTGTCTTACGTTCCTTCGTAAGCTTGCCATCTTGTGAGCACAATAATCCTGTATCTTTAAGAAGCTGCCTCAATTTCCTTTCAGAACAAGGAAAATCTCTTCCGTTATCACGCCAATATTGACAGATTTGTTGATATAGAGCATTACTCTTAATAAAAAGCTTATCTCCATTCTCCTCAAACATGGCATCAAAATTTGCATCAGCAAGGTGATTATAATCGATAACGGTAATCATATTTCTGTTTTTGAGTTCCATATAACCCGCCCTAAACATCTTAATCGGATTGTCATCGAAATAGGAATGCTGCTTAAAAATATAGCTTTTAAGAAATTCTTCAAAATCATCTTCTACGTGCAGATCATTTTGCCCAAGGTATTTTAAGTAATACCGCCACGCAGAGATAATCCACGCATACATATCATAATACCGCGCATGCATTCCCGTGTACTTCATGTCATGCCTAAAAGAGTTTCGCAAAGATTCAAACAATGCCGAAAAATTGTCATCAAAATGCTCCTCATTTATAATCATTTGAATGAATCCGATCAGAAATTTATTAAATATTTCCTGATTCCTTTGAAAAAAGTCAAGACAGTCTTTGTTTATCGGATTGGCATTTAAATCAATGAACATTATCCTTGCATAAGATGAATTTTGCAGATGAGGTTCAACCTCACCGGTAATTACAGCCATTGATGTTACGCATATGCTATCGACTTTGCCGTTCGAAACACGTCTTGCAGCATTTTCAATATCACCGGACATTCGGATGATCATCTCAACCTTGGCATTATTCTCTTTTGTTAAGCATTTGAAATCGTCAATGAGAAGAACAGCGGATTCTGTTGCTTGGAATGTCCTGCGAATAGCGGCTTCAGAATCAGCGAATGAACAGCCTACAAGTCCCATCGGATTGAAAAAAGCATTCGCAAAGGATGTTTTGAAACTGCCGGTTTTTCCGACCAGCATAAGCACAAATTCCGGAGCAATGTTTTTTTCTTCATGTATCCTCTGCTTGATAACTGCGATTAATATATAACATATCATAATATTACCAACATACCTGTTCTTCGCTGTAAGATAAGCGATATGGTTATGTAGCCTTACACAGATTCTATTCTCATTGGCAGAAGAAACAACTATATGTCTTGGAGCGACAGTATTTTTGATTCTTTCACAATGATCCTGGAAAATGACATTATCTCCGAATACAAAGCTTTTGCTGCCTTTTTCCCAACCAATGTACTCATTTATTTTAGTCTGACGAATTTTACTTAATTGCGTACATAGATAGGCTATAAAAGCATCCCACTCATTTTTCCCAAAATCCGCAAACGGCTTCATGCCAAATGTATTTATCAATTTGCCGGTATTTGCAATTTGACTGGAATCAATACTGACCGATTCGTAAATTTCGTCATGACATTTGATTGTCATTCGTACATAGCAGTTTGCATTATCTCTGAACAGATGCCGTTCCTCACTTATGATAATGGGGATTGTCGACAGGCCGTCGTCTTTGCTTGCGTTATAATCGATATTATCCCCACATAAATTGGGTGGAATATGGTCTTGAATGAGGGGTTGGTTTGAGTTTTTAAGAAAATCACTCATTTTTATCGTCCTTTCGTTTTTCTTTCAGCATATTATAACTTTCATAATAAGACTGTAGACATATAATAATACAAAACCAGGATTCTGACAATAAAAAATCCGACAAGAAATATTTGTCGGATTTTGCATAGAA
>JAQXUJ010000246.1 GCA_029219925.1 Clostridiales bacterium
ACCCTTGCAATATCATATCTTTCAAGCTTCGGCAGCTGTTTTTCTATCTCGCAGGAAACCGCTTGCGCCAGTTCCGCCGAATCGGTAACCAACACGGCGCTTGCCATTTTATCATGCTCCGCCTGGGATAAAAGGTCTGCCGCAATATGCGAAGGATTTGATATACCGTCCGCAACAATCAGAATTTCACTCGGACCCGCAATCATATCTATTGAAACGGCTCCGTAAACCTGTTTTTTTGCTTCCGCTACAAAAGCATTCCCGGGGCCTACAATTTTATCCGCTTTAGGAATCGATTCGGTACCGAACGCCAAAGCCGCAATCGCCTGCGCTCCGCCGACCTTGAATATCCTGTCAACTCCGGCAACGTGTGCGGCAGCAAGAATAACAGGATTGACCTTTCCGTCTTTATTGGGCGGCGTTACTATAACCACCTCGCCGCAGCCGGCAATTTTAGCGGGAACTGCATCCATTAAAACGGTTGAGGGATATGCGGCGGTTCCTCCGGGAACATACAGCCCGGCACGATCAACCGGGATGATTTTCTGCCCCATAACCACGCCGTTCTCATCATTTATTATGAAACTGTTCCGTTTTTGTTTTTCATGAAACTTCCTTATATTTGCTTCTGCTTTCTTCAGAATTTCAAGAAACTCCGGTTCGACCGTTGAAATCGCCTCCGCTGTTTCTTCCTCAGAAACAAGCAGAGAATCCAGCTTTGCACCGTCAAATTTTTCGCAATATTTATAAAGCGCCTTATCGCCGTTTTTACGAACGTCATATATGATATCGGAAACAATACTTCCGACATCTGTTTCGGGAACGGCTCTTGCAAATATATCCTTATTTTCCACTTCGCCGTATTTTAAAATCTTAATCATTTTTGTCCCTCCGTCAGAGCCGCCAGCTTAGCGGTTATTTCTGTAATCTGCTTATTCTTGAATTTAAAGCCCGATTTGTTTGCTATAAGTCTTGCGCTTATGGGAACAATGCTTTCAACAACCGTAAGGTTATTCTCCTTTAATGTTGTTCCCGTTTCGACAATGTCCACTATTACGTCAGACAAACCCAAAATCGGCGCAATCTCTATTGAGCCGTTAAGATGAATAATATCAATGTCACGTCCGAGAGAGGTATAATAATTCCTTGCTATATTTGTAAATTTTGTTGCAACTCTCAGCGTTCTTTGAGGATTGTCACGAAAATCCTTCTTAGCCGCAACCGCCATTTTGCATTTTCCTATTCCGAGGTCAAGCAGTTCATAAACATCCGGTTCGTATTCGAGAAGTATATCTTTCCCGGCTATTCCTATATCCGCAGCACCCCGTTCTACATAAATTGCCACATCCGAAGGCTTTACCCAAAAGTAGCGCAGTGACAATTCCGGATTTTCGAATATAAGCTTTCTGTTATTTTCTTTTATTGACGGGCACGGAAAACCGGCATTTTCAAACATACCGTAAACCTTTTCGCCCAGTCTGCCCTTGGGAAGAGCTATATTAAGCATTGTTTTCAATTATAAGCACTCCTTTTTCGTGAAGCTTTAAAAGCTGTTTGTACTTCAGCTTTTCGGGAACGGACTTAAGCGCAGCCGTACTTTTTCCTCCTGACGTAACCATATCAACTGCCTTTTTTATATCGTTCAAATCGGAATTTTCGTCATATAATATAACCGTGTCAACATCATATTCCTTTTCTGTTTCGTTAAGTCTTTCAAGCATATCGAGATAAACCGCAAAGCCGATTGCTTTTGACCTCTTCCCCATCTTTGACATAAGACGGTCATATTGACCGCCGGACAATATTCCCGTAGGGATGCCGTTTATAAATCCCCTAAACACTATTCCGTTATAGTAACTCATATCGTTTAAGACAGAAAAATCAATATGTATCATATTTTTAAATCCGCTGTCCTCAAGGGCAGAAACAAGCTTCACAAGCTGTGAAGCGGATTCGGAAAGCGTTTCTCCGTAAATTTCCCGCAAAACAGGGAGAACTGCTTCAAGTGTGCCGTATGCGGAAACAAGTTTTTTAAGATTATCTCCTTTTTCTCCGCATACCGCTGTTATACCGCACGGATTTTTTTCACCGATACATTTTAAAATCTCTTTTTGCTCGTATGCCGTAATATCCATTTCTTCAAGCAGCTCCGAAATAATTCCCAGATGAGAAATATCCAGAATATAGTCGGAGGATATGCTTTCAAGACTTTTTGCTGCAAGCGACAAAACCTCGAAAATACAATAATCGTCGGTATCTCCTATGCATTCAAGTCCAACCTGCATTATTTCCTTATAGGAATGAGTTCCCTTTGAAATTCTGTAAACATTTTCATTGTAATAAACTTTTTTCAAATCACTGTCATGGCTGTTTTTTATAATGGATAGAGTAACGTCGGGTTTTAGAGCCATAAGCTTTCCGTTTGTGTCGGTAAAGGTAATTATATTATCCGAAACAAGAAAATCCTTATTCCTTACATAAAGGTCATATTCTTCAAATTTACTCATTTTAAACTGTGAGTAACCGTATTTTTCATATAGTGAACGCAAAGCAAAGACCGCTTTTTCGTCATTTTTAAGTACAGAAGCATCAATGCTCATTTATTCTCCCTCCGTTTCAAGCTTTTTCAGTGCAGCCTCATAACCGCCGCTTCCGTAATTCAGGCATTTATTAACACGACTGATTGTAGCGGTGCTTGCTCCGGTTTCTTTGGAAATTTCCTGATAGCTTTTGCCCGCACTGAGTTTTTCGGCAACAGAAAGCCTTTGAGACATATCCATAAGCTCCTTTATTGTGCAAATATCCTCAAAAAAATTATAGCAATCTTCAATTGTTTCGAGTTTCAGAATTGCATTAAACAGTTTATCCGTTTCAGGACAGTGAAGTTTATTCATTTTCAGCTCACCCTTTCAATTTATCACTTTATCATTCTACCACGATAAATCGCTAAAGTCAACCCTTTTAATATAAGTTTTTAAAAAATTAAGTCTCTGTATTAGATAAGTATTGGTCTGCATAAATGACCTTTTTATTCATTTAAAAACAGGAGCAAGGTTTAGTTTCAGCCTTGCCCCTGTTAGAATATCTCTGCTATATTTAGTTCAATAAACTGGAATATTTTAGTTTAAAAATCTGCTTCATAATAATAGAAATTATTGCCAAGAGCTTCTACATAATACCGATTGTCTCCACCGCTTTCTTGGTATA
>JAQXUJ010000247.1 GCA_029219925.1 Clostridiales bacterium
CGGTGAGGCGGTAAAGTTCCCTGAACCGAAAATTACGGTGAATTTTCCTCAAAGCGAAAGCGATAAAAGGCTTTTGTGGATAACGCTTGATAATTACCGTGATTTTGAAAGGGACTGTCCGAACTATGAGTTTAAAATTGAGTTTACTACGCCCACGCAGTTTAACACATTTGAGCAGGATGAGGGCGCAATAAACGGGTGGCAGAAATACAGCAGGGTGAATTTTACAAATCTTAATAATATGGACCAAACCATTATATCTGTCGGAAGAGCTTTTTATGCAACGAGAACTGATAAAAAAACTTTCAAGCCGCAGGAGGGTGACAAGCTTGAATTTATACTGACGGTGCATAGAAAATGCAGTAATGAAACAAGAGAATACAGCTTTAGCGAAACGCTGAAGCTGCCGTTTCCTTTAATTGAAGTGGAGGAATAATGTAAATGAACAGAAAAATATCGAATATATTGGCTGCCTGCATGGCAGCCATTTTTATGTTAGGAAATGTACCGGTTAATGCGGCGCTGAGCAAGGAAAGCGCTGCTAAGGATTATCGCAATATGTATATAATCGATAAGTCCGGAGTAAAAATCAAAAAACCGACAGTGCGCTTTGCGGCGAAGCGGATAGTGGACGGAGAAACAGTTGACAGCGTTATGAGCTATACCGACTATGACTGCACAGTAGAGTTCCCAACCTTGACCTGCTATGTCGGCGATACACTTGAATTTGAGGACTTAAGCTATGATAATAACGGCGGTAAAATTGCTGAGTGGGACTGGCAGTATTACGGTGCGCTCGGAGACAGCTACAAGGTATATACAACCGACATTGTTAACAGCTCATCGTTTGCGCTTACAAAGCCGGGGAATACCATGTTTTATCTATGTGTAAAAAGCGATGCAAAGGTAAAAGCCGGAAGCTGCGATCCGTGGAGCGATAACGGCAATCACCAGACGGTCGGAAGAAATAAATGGTTTCCAAACGGTGCTTACTGGTATTTTACTGCTGTGCGCGTCGTAGTAAAACCGGCTCGTGACGCGGTTGTTCATGTGCGGTATTGGAACGCGCAAAACTGTACGGTTTTTAAGGAAGAGGATATTCTGCTCGGACGGTTGCAGGATAATGACACGGTTGATACAAGCGTATCTATTCCGGACTGTGAGGGTTATTCGTATGGCGGCTGGAAGGTCAGTCTGCCGGACGGAACAACGCAGTATGAAGGAGCTGAGCGCAACGTAGATATTACGCTTGCACCCTGGATTCTTGAGAAATACCTTGATGTAGACTACTTCCCTATATCAAATACGGGAGTTGAGGTGCGGTATTGGGATACAGCCGAATGCAAGGTCATATCATCACAAACGCTTGCAGGTGAATGTGTAGTAATGGAGCAGCAAACAGAGGTTTTAGTATCGCTCACACCGCCTGATGGGTATTCGATCACCGGGTGGAATGTTCAGCTTTTGGACGGTACAGTTCAGTATAAAGGCAGCGAAAATCCTGCCGTTGTTACGCTTTCAGGATATATTCCGAGGAAGTATTTGAATGTGGAGTGTGTGAAAGACACCATAACCGTCGATGATTCAAATTCACCCGGTGGAAACGTAAATCCGCCCGGCGTAAACCCGCCGCAGGAGGTTATTGTAAAGCCGTCCGGGATATGCGATGGTGTTATAGAATGGACAGAAACCGACTCGCATACGGTGTATTATTATATAAACGGAAAACGCAGATCGCAACGCTGCAATCATACGTTTAAATACAGAGCAGTGCTTGACGCAAATGCAGAAATCACACCTGACACATTCAAATCCGGTTACGGATTTGAAGTTGATGTAAAGTGTACGCTTAAAACAACACTTGTATCAAATTACGGCTGCACGGGCTGGGGTTCAAACCGAAGCCTTGCGGCAATCGTCAAAAACCCTGAGAGGGCGACTGTGTATCTTCCGTGGGATATGATGAACAGGCTCGGAAGGCAGGGAAGGGCGGTCGGTATGGAAAAATCGGGCGCGCTGCATTTTATACTTCCCAAAAGTGCGGTGTCCGAGACAGGCGCAAGGCGAATATACACGCCTGCTGAGCTCGCCGGTACAAAGGAAAATCCCGTTCGGCATGAGTTTGAGATATACATAAACGGCGGCGGTGTAAATAATATTGAGTTTTGCAAGAAGCTAACCGGCACAATAACTGTTAACGGTGATATGTATGAGGACGATTTTTCGTCTATGAGCTGATGCTGTGTGTGATTTTGGCAATAGCCGCATTTACCGATTTAAAATACCGCAAAATTCCAAATTGGATTGATGTTCTGCTCGGAATTTATGCGGTGTTTTTTAGTACTGCAAAGGCGTCTGAGCGTATGGCAGGGTTTGTATTGACGGCAGGTATAATGTACTTTTTACTGATTGCGACAGGCAAAATCAAGGGCGGCGATGTGAAGTATCTGTCATTGTGCGCAGCGGCAATCGGTTTAAAAGCATTTGTGCAGGTGCTTGCGCTTGCCTGTTTGTTCGCAGTTTTTTGGTGTGTAATCAGAAGAGAGAAAAGCGTCCCACTGGCATTTGTAATGATGCTGGGATATGTATTGGAAAGGATATGGAAATTATGAGAAAGGACAAAAAACGTCTGATATTGCGGATTTGTATAATAACGGTGTGTTTTATGGTTATGTATGCGCAGCAGGTGTTTGCTATCGGCACGATGTGGGACTTGGCGGAGAAAATCATTAAAGACGTATATAACAAGATTGCAGGAATCAGCACAATTCTGGCAGCGTTGATGACAACGGTCTGTGTGGTAGGCATGAAGCTGTCGAATAACCAGCAGAAAGTGGATCAAAGCGTTGACTGGCTCAAGCGCATATGGATAGCATGGGCAGTAATCAACGGTATAGGCGGATTTCTGGCATACATACAACCTCTGTTTGCCGACTACAATACAATCGAGGTCAATTCGGTACTGTTGCGGTAAGAAAGAGGAGCGTTATGTTAGAGCCTATATTAAAGGGATTGATAGAGTGGCTCTACGGCATGATGGTAGATATCATGGCATATATGTCCGGGGAGCTTATCGGTGTTATGTCAATGGATCTTGCATACTTTGAAAGAACTGCGCCGGTTATACGCGATATTGTAACGGTGCTGACGGCGCTCGGTTGGGCACTGTTGATCGGAAACCTCGTGTTTCAGATGATAAAGGCGATGATGTCGGGTGTAGGCTTTGAGGCGGAGGATCCGAAAATAACCTGTATAAGAACGATGGTGTTTGCTTTTTTGCTGTTAGTGTCAAGGGATATATGCGAGGTGGGACTTGGGATAACGGGGAAAGTGATTGAGCTTTTAAAGCTGCCGGATTCCATTAACATCGTCACACCGGACGAGAGTATGTTTTCTCTCGGCGCCGGTGCAAAATGGCTGTTGGTTATCATTGTCGGCGTGGTCTTAATGGTGCAGATGCTGAAGTTATTATTTGAAATCGGAGAGAGATATGTTGTTTGCGGTGTGCTGACCTTTTTTGCACCGCTTGCCTTTTCTATGGGCGGCAGTAAAAATACAAACGACATTTTCATGGGCTGGTGCAGAATGTACTGCTCAATGCTCGTTATGATGATAATGAACATCGTGTTTTTAAAATTGATAATGTCGGCAATGGCGCAGATGTCCTCCGGCGGCGTTTTGATCTGGCTGGTATTTGTAGTTGCGCTTACCCGTGTGGCACGAAAGATTGATTCGCATATCGGAAAGATAGGATTAAACCCCGCGCAGACGGGAAATGCGCTTGGCTCACGTTTGCCGGGTATGATAACGATGGCGGCGGTAAGGGTTATGTCCGGTACGGTTCGTAAAAGTCTGGCAGGAAGCAGAGGAGCAAATGGCAGAAATGCCGGAAACGGCAGAAATCCGGGCAGCGGTTATCGGCCGGGAGCAGGCGGCAGAGCAGGAAGAAACGCACAAAACAGCACAAACAGCGTCAAAAACACTGCGCAAAGCGGTACATACAATACGCCGCAGGGTTCGGCAAATACGACGGTGAAAACCGGCAAAGGCGCAGAGTCTGTGGAGCGTGTGAGTACAAGCAATGAATCCTATCGGACAACAAGACCGCCTATCCCAAGGGAGACTGCGAGGGAGAAAAACAGCGACATGATAAGGAATGGTGAGCAATACCGGTCTGTGTCGGAACATACAACCGGAAGGGATACGCCAAAAAATATCAGCAGCCATCATGGAGATGTCAATATGCGCGTAAGGGACACAGACAGCCGGAACAGGACCGGGGACAATGTAAATATGTCAACAGGAGGCAAGAGTATAAGCGGCAGCGTGAATGTAAACGGGGAAAACATTGAAAATCAAGGTTACTCCGATAATGCACACGGCAGCACAAACGCTGCGGAATATATCAGAGAAAGCCGCAGGGAGAACTCCGCCCGGTGGAATACAGAAAAGATAAACCATGAATATGTAAACGGTCGCTACGATCCGGCGGCTAAGAACAAGAAAACTCAGAACCGCAGCTATAAAAAATTTGACAGGAAAGCAAATGAGGAAAGGGGCGGTCGAGATAGAAAACACAAACGGTAAAAGTACAGCACAGAAAATTGCACACGGTGCACAGCTTATAAAGGGTGCGGCAAAGTCAGCAGGCGGTATTGCGTCAGGTAATTTTGTGACAGCGGTACAAGGCGCCGCCGAGATGCTGCCTTCTAAGGTCATTTTAATTGCTGCGGGAGTTTTGCTGTTTTTTCTTCTGCTGCCGATAATGGTAATATCAGCAATACCGCAGATGCTGTTTAGCTGGGGCAGTGTGAACGATACAGACCTGATAGCACGAAACCGGCACGGTTCGGAGCTGGTAGCGGAGTATCACACGGAAATTGATGCTTGTCCTGGGGGCGTCAGCCCCGATATATACCGGCTTATTGCGATTGAGTCGGTCAGGTCGAGGCAGAATATTGAAGATATAACAAAAGCGGATATAAGGAAATCGGTTGCAAACAGCTATACTGTTGATAGCAGCGGCAGGGTATATAACAAAACGCCTGACGAGATGATGAACAGCCTCGGTTTCTCTGATGAAGAGAAGAACTGGGCCGATTTAATGTATAACACATTAAACGACCAGTACCTTGAGCCGGAGGGCGGATTTGCAGACCAAAGTCCGGAATACAGCGACGCTGTGATTGGTAAAAAAGGTGAAATGCAGGTGGTGTACTATAGCCAGCTTGACAGCAGGTGGGCAAATAAAAGCTACGGAAAAACCGGGACGATCGGTTCGTCAGGATGCGGTCCGACGTCGCTTGCAATCGCTGTGTCGACGCTCACCGGCAAAAGCATAGACCCTATTATGGTGTCAGAGTGGTCGGAGAAAAACGGATACCGCTGCGAGGGATATGGCAGTTACCACGCACTTATCCCCAAGGGCGCAGAGCATTACGGATTAAATGTGGAAAAGCTGGGACGCTCTAGCGCAAAAGAACTTGAAAAGCATTTGACAAGCGGACATCTGGTGATTGCAATTATGGCAAAAGGTCATTTCACATCAAACGGTCATTTTATCGTGATTAGAGGAATAACCCAAGACGGCAAAATACTGGTTGCGGATCCGGCAAGCTGTAAGCGGTCGCAAAAGGCATGGGATATGTCAATAATCTTAAATGAAGCGCGCGGCACAGCTTCCGCCGGCGGACCGTTCTGGGCGGTATGGTAGAGAATTTTATAAAAGATATTGCAATTTTTGTTAGAATTGAGTATAATATATTTAAAGAAGGTTGGTGAGAACAGATGTGCAGCAGAACAGACCTTAATATGATATTGTCAAAAGTTGCGACCGAAGTAAAAAAAATATTTGGGGATAAACTGAAAGAAGTTATTTTATTCGGCTCGTATGCACGGGGTGATTATGATACGGAATCAGATGTTGATATTGCGATTTTAGCGGACATTTCACGCAGCGATGAGTCAAAATACAATAAGCAGATTATAAAAATGATAGGTGATATTTATGAAGAAAAGGGTTATTCTGTTGTTCTGTCACCTATTGTAATTAGTGCGGATTTTTTTGAGGAATGGAAAAACGATCTTCCGTTTTACAAAAATGTTGCATCTGAAGGGGTGAGAATCGTTGCATAGTGAGAAATGCATTGCCCTTTCAAAATATAGAATTGAAGAGGCGAGAGAATTTTTGAACAGCGGAATAAAGAATCTTGAAATGAATGAATATAAGACCGCAAACAACCGTGCATATTATAGTGTTTTTCATGCAATGCGTGCGGTTTTAGCACTTGACGAGGTGGATTTCAAAAAGCATTCCGGTGTTATTGCTTATTTTCGTGAAAACTATGTAAAAACTAATATCTTTGACAGACAGTATTCTGATATTATAAGCAGTACAAGCCTTATACGTAACAAAAGTGATTACGATGATTTTTATATTGCGGAGAAACAGGAAACAGAGGAATTACTTGATGAGGCGAAAAAGTTTGTGTCGGCAACAGAGGAGTATTTAAAAACAAGATATTAAAGACTTGCTTCGGCAAGTCTTTTTTTGGAGGCATTTATGGAGTACTATATTCCCTCAAATTTTGAGGACAGCGGAAAAATAGCGGGCTTGTTCGGAATGAGGAATGTGATCGAGGCAGGGGGTTTGTCCCTGCCTTTTATATACCTTTCTTTTTCGTTCGTTCCGGGCGGTTTGACATGGAAGATAATCATTGCTGCTGTGTTTGCCATTCCAACAGGTGGAATGGCGCTGATGGGAGTGAATGACGATTGCCTGTCGTTGTTTGCAAAAAGCATATGGCAATGGTATAAAAACAAAAGAATATATGAGTATCGGGGTGAAGTGCTTGAAAAGGGAAACAGGAAAATATTATGAGGGCAGTACGCAGGAGTGGCTGCCGATCCGTGATATAAAAAACGGGACGGTACTGTTAAAAGACGGCAGATATGTCAAAATCGTTGAGGTACTGCCCGTAAATTTTTACTTAAAAAGCGAGGTGGAGCAGGAAAATATCATCTTCTATTTTGCTTCATACTTAAAAATTGCGCCGGACAAAATACAAATCCGGGCAGTAACACAGAGGGCTGATATTGACGCATACTTAAAGAACCTGAACGGACGGTTGGATATGGAACAAAACGAACTATGCAAAAATATGATCGCTGATGAGGCGGCATTTGTAAAAGGGCTTTCCGATAACACGGCAGTAAAAAAGCGGTTCTTTATGGTGTTTGAATACGCACCGGCGGCATTTTCGGGAAAATATGATTTCTCTGATGTTGTCCGCGCACTTTCGGACGAGGTATATAAGGCGCAGAAATATCTTATGCAGTGCGGACTTGAGGTGATTGACTGCGACAATGGTATGCTGATAGATCTGTTTCATCAGCTAATCAACAAAAAGAGCTCACGTTATATCCCGCCCGGCAGTATAACGGAGGAAATGCTGGGCGCTGTGCATGAAAGAAAGGAGTAAGAAGTGGCAAAAATAAGTTTCAATAATGATAATGATTTTGCGCCGAGGGAAAAGGAGAACTCCGGCGCTTCGTTTTTTGATAAAGTCAAGGGATATTTTGTAAAGGACACAGAAGAAGAACTGCCTGAGCTTTGGCAGGGAGAAACAACAGCAGCTGACCTTCTGGCACCATCCTCGGTGGATAACGGCAGCCGGGACTATATCGTGGTTGAAGGAGTGTATCATACATACTTGTATGTGGCGGGATATGGTTATCGCACCAAAACAGAGGGCGCGTGGCTGTCGCCGCTGGTGGAGGCGGGTGACAATATTGGTTTTACATTCAAAAGGATGCCAAGAGATAAAATATTGGCGCGTATATCCCAGAAAACAATGTTAAACCGCAGCCGTATGCGCGAGGTGGGCGATACACGTCAGGATTATGAGGAATTGGACAGTGCAATATCAGCGGGTTTTTACCTGAAGGAGGGCATGAACCGCGGCGGACAGGATTTCTACTACATGACAACCGTAATAGAGGTGACGGCAGATAATGCAGAGGATCTGGAAAGTCGTGCAAGCAGCGTTATGACTCTTTGCGCGTCCATGAGCATGATTGTAAAGCGTGCGGACTATAAGCATGAGCAATGCTTTTTGTCGATGCTGCCGACGCTGTCGCTTGATGCGGATATTGAACGTAAAAGCAGACGTAATGTGCTGACCGATGCGCTTGCGGCGGCATTCCCGTTTTCGTCTTTTGA
>JAQXUJ010000248.1 GCA_029219925.1 Clostridiales bacterium
CTACATTCTATATGTTATCGGATTTATAAAGAATATATTTCATCCTTCTGATGCCGGCTTATATTTTCTTCTTAAAATTCCGGCGATGATTTGCGATATTTTATGCGCGCTTATTATTTTTAATCTGGCTGAAAAACATTCCGAACATAAAACGGGTATAGTTTGCACAGCACTTTTTTTGTTCAACCCGGCTGTAGTATTAAATTCCTCGGTTTGGGGACAGGTTGATTCCGTGTTTACGGTTTTTGTGCTGCTTATGCTCTGCTGTATATTTGAAAAACGGCTATATCCCGCATATTTTTTCTTTGCCGCGGCCATTTTTATTAAGCCTCAGGCGTTATTCTATACTCCGGTTTTAATATATGCAGCAATAGAGCTGGTATTTTATGATAATTTTTCATTTTCCAAATTATTAAGACATATAATTGCCGGACTGTCAGCAATATTAATGATTTTTCTGCTGGCACTGCCCTTTAATATTAATTCAGTTATATCCCAGTATCGGAATACAATCGGATCATACAACTTCGCTTCGGTAAACGCATATAATTTATGGACCGCGTTGGGATTTAACTGGAGAGAGCTTAACGGAGCGGTTTCCGTGATAGGATATTCTATGATAATCCTTATTGTTATTGCGTCGGCGTTTATGTACTTTGTAAAAAAACGCAGGAACAGGTGCTTTTTTGTATCGGCATTTATATGCTTTGCCACCTTTATGCTGTCTGTTAAAATGCATGACCGCTATGCCTATCCCGCAATGCCTCTTATGCTATGCGCTTATGCTCTTTCTAAAAGCAAAAAAGATGCGGCGCTTTACCTTGGCATTTCCGTCTTGCAGTTTATGAATGCGGCGCATGTTTTGTTTTACTATGACCCTGCCACATATTTTTCCACATCATACTCACAAATTGCAATAATAATCAGCATTGCCGCAGTATTATTTTTTGCTGCTATGTGTCTATTAATAATAAAACAGGAAAGGATAAAAAAATGAAGAAAAAAAAGTTGCTTACAACCAAAGACGTAATTTTAATGCTTGTTATAACCGTTATCTATTCTGCAATAGCCTTCTATAATCTCGGCGACAGATCCGCTCCGCAAACCATTTTAACAATAACTCCCCGGTCGACGGTTACGGTTGATATGGGGAAAATGACGAAAATTTCTTCCATAAAAGCATATTTGGGAGCAAAAGAAATGAACTCTGATCATGCCTTGACCGTCGTAATAACCGATGATGACAATAATGAGTGGTACAAAAGAACAATCACCGACGGCTCCGTTTTCTGCTGGTCGGAAATAAAAGATATTGATGTAAATGGCAGATATATATCCTTCGGTACAAACGGAACTTTGTATTTGTCAGAGATTGGCGTTTTAGACGAAAATGATGAACTTTTATCACCTGCTTCTTTCCCGTCGCAGCTCTTTGATGAGCAAAGCCTTATTCCTGATGACATAAGCTATAGAAACAGCACATATTTTGACGAAATATATCATGCCCGTACAGGATATGAGTTTGTTCACGGACTTCCACTCTATGAATGGACGCATCCGCCTCTCGGAAAAATATTTATTTCCCTGGGAATAAAGCTTTTCGGTATGACGCCCTTCGGCTGGCGCGTGACCGGGACTGTTTTCGGTATATTAATGGTTCCCGCAATATATATTTTTCTCAAGAAAATGTTTAATGAAACATTTATTGCAGTCTGCGGTACATTGCTGTTTACCTTTGATTTTATGCATTTTTCTCAGACACGAATTGCGACAATTGATGTGTATGTAACCTTTTTCATAATGCTTATGTATATGTTTATGTATAAATATTATACGGAGGATTTTTCGTCAGCGACACTAAGAAAAATAATATCATCTCTTATTCCCTGCGGCTTAATGACAGGGCTTGCAATTGCATGCAAATGGACGGGCATTTATGCAGCTGTAGGTCTTGCAGTGATATTTTTAATTACTTTTGCACGCTTAAAAAAAGAAAACGGTGCATTTTTCGGAAAAACAGCGTCAAAAATTATAATTTTCTGTATATTTATGTTCGGAGCCGTTCCTATCCTGATTTATGCTCTGTCATATGTACCTTTCATAAACTGCAGCGGCGGCGGTTTCGGAGCAATAATACAAAATCAGATTGATATGCTGACCTATCATGGTAAAACGGTTGTTAACGAAACTCATAGTTTTTCGTCACCGTGGTATGAATGGCCCATAGACTTCCGTCCGATTTGGTACTACACGGGAGAGCGTGGAGGTTTATCCGAAAATATTAGTGCCTTCGGAAATCCTGCTGTCTGGTGGACGGGCATAGCCGCCTTTGTATACTGCGTATATGACGCTGCAAAAAATAAAGATAAGAACGCAATGTTTTTGGTAATTGCATATCTTTCGCAGCTTGTACCGTGGATTCCCGTTACTCGCATAACCTTTATTTACCACTATTTCCCGTGCGTTCCCTTTATTGTGCTTATGATTTGTCACTCGGCATATAGGCTGCACCTGAAAAAAAGTTTAATCATTCTGACTGTTACAGCGGTTATCCTGTTTGCGGCGTTTTATCCCGCCATATCCGGTTTCCCAGTACCTGCGGAATACGTAAAAACATTTTTACGTTGGCTCCCTTCGTGGCAGCTGATAGGTTGAACTGCAAAAAATTGATTTATCAACATAAAATAAATTTGTGTAGATTATTAATTGCAAATATAGTGTAATTATGCTAAAATATACATGATAATAAATTATTTACAAGGAGAAAAAATGATGGCTGAAAAGATTTTAATGAAAACCCCTCTCGTTGAAATGGACGGAGATGAAATGACAAGAGTTATTTGGCAGATGATTAAGGATATATTGATTTTGCCGTATGTTGACCTTAAAACAGAATATTACGATTTAGGTCTTGAACATAGGAACGAAACCGATGATCAGGTTACAATTGATTCCGCAGAAGCAACAAAAAAATACGGTGTTGCCGTAAAGTGTGCTACAATAACGCCTAATGCGGCGCGTGTTAAAGAATATAATCTGAAGGAAATGTGGAAATCACCTAACGGTACTATTCGTGCCATTTTGGACGGAACTGTATTCCGCACGCCGATAATAGTTAAGGGCATAACTCCATATATCCCCACATGGACAAAGCCCATAACAATTGCGCGTCATGCGTACGGTGACATTTATAAAAATACCGAAATGCAGGTTAAGGACGGCTCAAAATGCGAGCTGGTATGTACTGATAAAGACGGTAACGAAACTCGCAGCCTGATACATGAGTTTAAAGGCACCGACGGCATTATTCAAGGACTTCATAACAAAGATGATTCTATTTCAAGCTTTGCGCGCTGTTGCTTTAATTTTGCCCTTGATACAAAGCAAGATATTTGGTTTGCTACAAAGGATACCATTTCTAAACAGTACGATCACCATTTTAAGGATATATTTGCCGAAATATTTGAAAAGGAATACAAGGAAAAATTTGAAGACGCCGGAATTGAGTATTTCTATACACTTATTGATGATGCGGTTGCGCGCGTTGTACGCTCTAACGGCGGATATATATGGGCATGCAAGAACTATGACGGCGATGTTATGAGCGATATGGTGGCAACGGCTTACGGCAGTCTTGCAATGATGACTTCGGTCCTTGTTTCCCCTGACGGGATATATGAGTATGAAGCGGCACACGGTACTGTTCAAAGACACTATTATAAGCATTTAAAGGGTGAAGAAACCTCCACAAACAGCGTCGCAACACTATTTGCCTGGACGGGAGCACTCAGAAAGCGTGGCGAGCTTGACGGATTGGCTGATTTATGCAGATTTGCCGACATGCTGGAAAAAGCCACTATTGATACCATTGAAAGCGGTGTCATGACCGGAGACTTATTCCTGCTTTCTACTCTGCCGAATAAAAAGAAGGTTAATACCGAAGATTTCCTTTGCGCCGTAAATGAAACACTAAAAAAATTATTATAATGAATAGATTTATCAGAACTGAAATATTAATCGGCGCAGATAGTCTGACAGCCGTTAAAAATGCAAATATAATTGTATTCGGTGTGGGTGGAGTAGGTTCATTTGTATGCGAGGCATTAGCAAGATGCGGTGTCGGTAAAATAGCACTTGTGGATAACGACGTTATTGCCGAAAGCAATATTAACAGACAGATAATTGCGCTTTCATCAACCGTCGGCAAACCAAAGGTTCAGGTAATGGCAGACAGAATTTCCGATATTAACCCGGATTGCAGTGTTACTCCCCTGCAATGCTTTTATACACCGGAGCATGAAATCTCTCTTTCAGGCTATGATTATATTATAGACGCTATTGATACCGTTTCGTCTAAAATTGCTCTTATTGAAGAAGCGAACCATATGAATATACCTATAATAAGCTGTATGGGCACCGGAAATAAGCTCGACCCCACGCAGTTTGAAATTTCCGATATATATAAAACATCGGTATGTCCGCTGGCGCGCGTTATGCGCCGTGAATTAAAAGCACGCGGTATAAAGAGACTGAAGGTTCTTTATTCAAAAGAACCGGCAATCAAACCGGCAGAATGTAAAAATGAAAATTCTAAAAAACGTCAGACTCCGGGGAGCATTTCCTTTGTTCCTCCGGTGGCCGGAATGATTATTGCCGGAGAGGTTATAAATGATATTATAAGAAATTAACAATTTTTAAAACCCTGAACGTAATGATGCGTTCAGGGTTTTAAATAACAGCTAGATTTTTGGACAATATCACATAACTTTGTCCGTCCAGTTTATATTAATGAATCACAACAGTCTTTGTATCAGTATTGTAGAAAACTTCAGTATTAAGAGCCTCTGCCACAGCCCGGAGCGGTACAAGAGTTCTGTTGTCGATTATTTCGGGAGGGACGTCAAGCTCAATTTTCTTGTCCTTTAAAAACATCGCATTTTGCCCAACCTGCATTGTTATAATATCGCCGCCATGGGTTGCAACAATCGTCTTTGTGTCCGAATCCCAATGTACCGTTGCGTCAAGAGCCTCAAATATAGCGCGCATAGGAACCATCGTACGACTGTTGACAATTATCGGCGCAACATCAAAGTCTAAGTATCTTCCGTTCAGCATTACAAGAAGAGAATTCTCATCAAAGTATGACAATGTTCCCATTCCGGCTAAAATCTTACGGTATAACTGTGTGCGAATATCGCCGTAACGTGTGTCCTCATTTACCTCGTCACCAAAACCGTATTCTTTTTTAAATTCATCGATTGTCATAGGCGAAAAATAGTTTGTAATAAGCTGATTATTTTCCGCATCAAGCAGCAGAGTTGATTTATCAAGCTTAATATCGCCGGAACTGCTCATATGTTCAATAACCGTATCAATGTCCTCTCTTATCATTTTTGCATAATTTTCAAGGGTCAGCGAATAATACGCGGCGGTTTCATTGGTATCTTCCGCCATGTCTTCCGGCAAACCAAATTCCTTCTTAAACTCGTCCACAGACATTGAAAATACCGCAGCGACATCACCTAAAGTCCCGTTTGAAATGTTAATGTAGCTTGCCTCGTTATATTTATTGTATTCGGCGCTTACAGACACAGTAAGGGCAGTAAATACAACAGCTAATGAAATTATTGTTTTTTTCAGCATTTTTTTATCCTCTCTTTAATTTTTTATCTCTCGTCAAGGGGAACATACTCCCTTATATCAGATACCGACATATATGCCGGGCGTATAATTTTATTTGCATTAATAAGCTCTTCTATACGGTGCGCACTCCAGCCGGCAATCCTCGCCGTAGCAAACATCGGGGTATACAGCTCTTCCGGAAGCTCCAGCATAGAATAAGCAAATCCGCTGTAAAAATCAATATTGGGACTTACACCCTTGTATATCTTTCGCTTCTTTGCAACAAGCTCAGTTGCCAGCTCGGCAACCTTATTATAAAGGAGATATTCATCATATCTTCCCTTCTCCTCCGACAGCATGCCGACAAATTTCTTGAATATTTCCGCTCTTGGGTCGGATATTGAATATACAGCATGACCCATACCGTAAATAAGACCGCTTTTATCAAAGGCTTCCTTATTAAGAACACGCTCAAGATACCCTGTAATTTCCTCGTCATCTTTCCAGTCGCGGACATTTTTCTTAAGGTCATCGAACATGTGCTTAACCTTTATATTGGCTCCCCCGTGCTTTGGTCCTTTAAGAGAACACAGCGACGCGGCAACAGAAGAATATGTATCAGTACCCGATGAGGTTACAACATGAGTCGTAAAAGTAGAATTATTTCCGCCGCCGTGTTCAGCATGAAGCACAAGTGCCATATCCAGTATCTGTGCTTCCAGGTGAGTAAAAACCTTATCGCAGCGCAGAAGTCTTAAAATATTCTCCGCAGTTGACATTTTTGGGCTTGGACGATGTATATAAAGTCCCTTATGCTTATTATAATGATTATGAGCCTGATATGCATAAACCGCGAGAAGCGGAAAATTCGCTATTAATTGCAGGCATTGCCTCAATACATTCGGAATTGACAGGTCGTTTGCATGCTTGTCATAGGAATACAGCGTCAGAACGCTGCGTGAAA
>JAQXUJ010000249.1 GCA_029219925.1 Clostridiales bacterium
ACAGGAAGATTATTGCGGCTGCACTGTCGGATGACGACACGGAAATTATAATGAACACATTTTCCGAGGATATTTTAGCAACTCTGAACTGTATTAAAGCCCTGGGCGGCAACTGGAATAAAACGGAGAACGGAGTAAATATATCTCCAATCAAAAAGAGATGCGGCGCAGTTCGGCTTGATTTTTGCGAAAGCGGTTCAACAGCACGGTTTTTGATGCCTGTAACAATGGCAATTTATGAAGACGCATATTTTTCGGGAAGAGGGCGTCTTGGAAGCCGTCCTTTTGGGGAAATAGTCAGGGAAATGAGAAGTAACAGCGTAAGGATTGACAGCGAAACGCTGCCCATGCATGCCGAGGGGAGATTGACGGGAAGTGAATTTAGGCTGTCCGGAGATGTCAGCTCGCAATTTACCACGGGACTTTTATTTACGCTGCCTCTGCTTGAAGGCGGCGGAAAAATTGTTTTGACATCGCCTCTTCAGTCGGCACCGTATGTGGATATGACTATTGATACACTGTCCGGGTTCGGCGTTAACGTTGTTAAAGGTGAAAATGAATTTGCCGTGAAACAACAGAGATATATCTCACCGAAAAAAACGATTGCCGACGGCGATTGGTCAAATGCCGCATTCTGGATAGCAGCAGATAAAATTTGCGGTAATGTAGCGGTTACCGGACTTGACAGAAAATCCCGTCAAGGCGATAAGGCTATTTTGGAAATAATGGACAAAACGGAGCTTGACTGCTCGCAGATTCCCGATTTAGTGCCGATATTGGCGGTACTTGCAGCATCAAGGAAGGGCAGAACCGTTATTAAAAATGCAGCCAGACTGAGAATGAAGGAAAGCGACCGTATAAAGTCGGTAACAAAACTGATAAACTCCCTTGGCGGACATGCCGAGGAAAAAGACGATGGTATTGTTATTGACGGAACAGGGTTTCTCCGTGGAGGTGTTGTTGACGGCTGCGGCGACCACAGAATCGTTATGGCGGCTGCTGTTGCGTCCTGCATATGTGAGGAACAGGTTGTAATAAACGGCGCTGACTCGGTTAACAAGTCATATCCGACGTTTTTTGAGGATTTCAATGCTTTGGGAGGTGCAGCAGATGTACAGCATAGGTGATAAAATAAGAGTGACCATTTTTGGGCAATCTCATGCCGAGGCAATCGGCACGGTTATAGACGGACTTCCGGCAGGAATGGAAATTAATATGGATAAAATTTCCCGGTTTATGCAGAGGCGTATGCCGGGTAAAAATCGATATTCCACAGCCCGTAAGGAAAGTGATGTCCCGGAAATAATATCAGGTGTTGTCAACGGAAAGACCTGCGGAGCGCCGGTTTGCGCCGTAATAAAAAACAGCGATACAAAAAGCGGCGATTACGATAACCTGCGGTATGTTCCGAGACCGGGGCATGCGGATTATGCCGCGTACATGAAATACGGCGGAAATAACGACATACGCGGCGGAGGACAGTTTTCCGGAAGGATGACGGCACCATTGTGCTTTGCGGGAGCTGTTTGCATGCAGCTTCTGGAGGAAAAAGGAATATCAATCGGCGCACATATTGAACGGATACACGGAGTGTGCGATGAAAGATTTGATGCGGTAAAAGTTTCGGCGGAGCAGCTGAAGATAATTTCCGGCAAAGAATTCCCGGTCATTTCTGACGAAATCAGTGAGAAGATGAAGGCAGAAATTGAAAAGGCGAGAATGGACTGTGATTCTGTTGGCGGAATCATTGAGTGTGCGGTTGTCGGTTTGGAGCCGGGAGCCGGAGGTGCACTGTTTTCGGGAATGGAAGGAGCAATATCAAAGGCGATTTTTGCGATACCTGCAGTAAAGGGCATAGAATTCGGTGCAGGGTTTGAAGCGTCGGAAATGTACGGCTCAGAAAATAACGACAGCTTTTATTTTGACGGCGATACAGTAAAAACGACAGCAAATAATCACGGCGGCATTTTAGGCGGGATTTCAAGCGGTATGCCTGTTATTTTCAGAGCAGCAATAAAGCCGACACCTTCCATTGCAAAAGAACAGCAATCGGTTGATCTTAGAACGAAAACTGCCGAAATGCTGACAGTTAAGGGGCGTCACGATCCCTGTATTGTTCCGAGAGCGGTTCCGTGTGTCGAGGCTGCGGCAGCCATAGCAATAATAAACATATTAGGAGAATAGGTGTCATGGATTTAAAAAAAGCAAGAGAGAAGATAGATTTAACGGATAATCAGATTGTAAAACTTTTTGAAGAACGTATGCAGACAGTTCTTGAGGTGGCGAACTACAAGAAGGATAATAATCTGCCGGTTTATAACGGTGACCGCGAGAGGGAAATAATAAACAGGCTCACAAATTCGGCGTCGCCTGAGCTGGCGCTTTATGTAAAGGTTCTGTTCGGTACGCTGTTTGACGTCAGTCGTGCATATCAGGCACGTAAAATCGGTAAATTGTCCGATTCTGCGCAGAAAATAAAATTCGCCATAGAAAACGGAGAAAAAGAACTTCCGGTATCCGCTGTAGTAGCCTGTCAGGGCAAGGAGGGCGCATATTCCGGCAAAGCGGCGGAAAAAATTATATACAGTCCGTCTATTATGTACTTCAGCAGCTTCCGCGGCGTGTTTGATGCGGTGAAAAGCGGGATGTGCCGATACGGTGTTCTTCCTATTGAAAACAGTATTCATGGCAGTGTGACAGAGGTTTATGACCTTATGGAGGACTATGAATTTTATGTTGCAAAGTCAATAAAAATGCAGGTAAATCATGTTTTGGCGGCACGGGAAGACAGCGGGCAGATTACCGAAATAATGTCACACTCTCAGGCAATAGGTCAATGCTCAAAGTATTTAAAGGATTGCTCCGCAAAGGTTACAGCTTGTGAAAATACGGCGGTGGCGGCAGAGGCGGCATCGTCCCGTAAGGGCGTTGCGGCAATTTGCTCAAAAGAATGTGCCGAGGTTTACGGACTGAAAATTCTGAAGGAAAATATCGCTGACAGTGATAACAATTACACTCGCTTTATCTGTATCTCCAAAAAATGCGAGGTTTATCCGGGAGCGGACAGAGTCAGCTTTATGCTCACGCTGCCGCATGTATCCGGTTCTTTATATTCGGTTATTTCCAAATTCGCCGCGTCGGGTATGAATATGACGAAAATCGAATCAAGGCCTATTGCCGGGAAGGATTTTGAATTTAAGTTTTATTTCGAGATTGAGGCGTCGGGATATTCCGAGGAACTATATACGGTTTTGAGCGAACTCGAGGAGGCGTGCGAAGAATTTCGCTTTTTTGGATGTTATCAGGGATAAAATCCGTCAAAAGCATTGACCTTTTGCCCAAAATATGATAAAATATATTGAATGACATATGGTATCAATGTAAATCAAAGGATAAATAATCCGGAAATAAGTAATGCATTGTGACGCAGAGTATTTGATGTAATGCAGCAGCCTTATTTTTGGAATTTATGCAGCGTTTGCGGCAGAATGGGGGATAAATATGACAAAAATGAATAATAAAACACTCAGACTTACACAGATTGCAATGCTTGGAGCAATTATTATACTTATGGCACTGACGCCGCTCGGCTATCTTAAAATTGGACCGCTTTCAATAACATTTTTGACCGTACCGGTTGTTATCGGCGCAATACTTTTGGGACCGTTGTGCGGTGCGATTTTGGGCGGAATATTTGGATTGACAAGCTTTGCACAGTGCTTCGGAATGGATCCGTTCGGCGTTGCACTTATGGGTATAAATCCGGTATTTACTGCCATTGTATGTATTATACCGAGAATACTGATTGGACTTTTCAGCGGCATGCTGTACAGTTCATTAGAGCGCTCGCGGATAAATTCTGTGCTTTCTTATGCGCTTTCGGCACTTTTGGGAACGATTACTAATACCGTATTTTTTGTAGGAAGCTTGCTTTTATTCTTCGGTAATACAGATTATATCAGAAGCTTCGGCGACAGCGTATGGCAAATTATTTCCGTACTTGTAACGACAAATTCCGTAATTGAAATAGTTGTATGTACGGTTCTGGTCACAGTAATTTCCAAGGCATGTGTCGGTATACTGCGCCGTAGGAGCAAATAAGGGCATGTGGTATACAACGGATTGGCAGGACTATAAACTGATTGATGCAGCAGGCGGCGAGAAGCTGGAATATTGGGGAAATATTCTTCTGCGCCGCCCTGATCCTCAAGCGATTTGGACGGAAAAAAGCCGCACAAAGCTTTGGACAAAAACGGACGCTACCTATCACAGAAGTTCGTCGGGCGGAGGTCATTGGGAGTTTTTCAATAAACACATGCCGGAAAGATGGTCGGTGCGGTATAAAAACCTGTCTTTTAATATAAAGCCAATGGGGTTTAAGCATACAGGACTGTTTCCGGAACAGGCTGTAAACTGGGATTGGTTTTCAGAGATTATAAAAAAAGAGCAAAGACCGCTTAAGGTGCTTAATCTTTTTGCCTATACCGGTGGCGCTACAGTTGCGGCTGCGGCTGCAGGAGCAGAGGTATGTCATGTGGATGCGTCAAAGGGTATGGTAAGCTGGGCTAAGGAAAATATGGCATTGTCCGGACTGGCGGACAAACCTGTACGATATATTGTGGATGACGTAAAAAAATTTGTTGCGAGGGAAGCACGCCGTGGAAAAAAATATGATGCAGTAATAATGGACCCTCCGTCTTACGGAAGAGGTCCGTCGGGCGAGCTATGGAAGCTGGAGGACGAGCTATATCCTCTGATAGAAGCATGTATGAAGATACTGTCAGACGAGCCGAGCTTCTTTTTGATAAATTCCTATACAACGGGAATGTCACAAACAATTATGAACAACGTCTTAACATTAACGATGAAAAAAAAATACGGCGGAACGGTCAGCTGTGACGAAATAGGACTTATGATGCAGGATAAGCAGATGATTTTGCCCTGCGGAATAAGCTGCCGCTGGAACAGGAACTGAAAATTTATGATTGATGTTAATAATCTGGAATTTTCCTATGATGAGGAAACAACAAAATATGTCATAAAGGGGTTAAACCTTCATATAGATAAAGGTACTTTTGCCGCTGTACTGGGACATAACGGCTCGGGCAAATCGACGCTTGCCAAACATTTTAACGGCATCTTATTGCCAAGCGGCGGAACGGTTTATATAGCCGGAATGGATACTAAGGATGAGAAACATGTTTACGATATACGAAAGACTGCCGGTATGGTATTTCAAAATCCCGATAATCAGATGGTGGCGGCAGTTGTTGAGGATGAGGTTGCTTTTGCACCGGAAAATCTTGG
>JAQXUJ010000250.1 GCA_029219925.1 Clostridiales bacterium
GCGCTGGGTGATGCCCAGCGGCTGAAAGAGCTGCTGAAAGACCGAGCGGAAGTAATCGTTGCAGACGCCGTAACCTGCTGCGGACAGCCTATAAAAAGTACAAAAATCCGGGAATTGATAAAAAACGGAGATTTGGCGGCGGCTTACGCGCTTACGGGTAGGAATTATCCCGTAAAAGCTGTAATTGCCTCCGGCAAGCAGAACGGACGGCGTTTGGGTTTTCCTACTGCGAATTTTGACGTATCTTCGGATAAAATTCTGCCTCCCGACGGCGTGTATTACGGCATAATTTCAGGACACTGCGCCGTTATAAATATAGGGAAAAATCCCACGTTTAATGCGTCACGGCGCACTTTTGAGGCACATATAATCGATTATGACGGGGATTTATACGGAAAAATTATGACCGCTGTGCTTATAGAAAAAATCCGCGGCGAAATAAGCTTTGAAAGTATGGCGGAACTGAAAAATCAGATTATGCATGATGTTGAATATGCGAAAAATAAGTTCAAATGATATGCGCCGGAGGGTGCGGAAAGGAAGGATATTATGGCTAAGAGAACAATTACCGAAATGACATACCAACGTGCGAAGGAAAATATGGAAAAAAACGCACAGACTATTGAAAAACTGGAACAAAACGGAGTTTTGTTTATAAATCCCGGCTCCTGCTATGTTGAAGAAAATGTGAAAATCGGCAAAGGAACGGTGGTTGAGCAGAACGTAATGCTACAGGGATGCACTGAAATAGGGGAAAATTGTGTAATCGGCATGGGGAGTAAGCTGGTGGATACCAAGGTCGGCGACGGATCGGAGCTGTTGTCGGTGGTGTCGGTGAGCGCAAGCCTGGGGAAAAATGTTCTTGCGGGACCTTTTTCATACATCCGTCCCGGCTGTAAAATTGCCGATGATGTCAAGGTAGGAGATTTTGTTGAGGTAAAGAATGCAGTTATTGACGAGGGTACGAAAATTGCTCATTTGACCTATGTGGGTGACAGCGATGTCGGTAAAAACGTAAACTTCGGCTGCGGTACGGTAACAGTTAATTATGACGGCAAAAATAAACACCGCTGCCGTATCGGTGATGATTGCTTTATCGGCTGCAACACAAATCTTGTGGCTCCCGTAACTGTCAATGACGGCGCCTATACCGCAGCCGGCTCGACAATAACCGATGAGGTTCCCGAAAAGGCTCTTGCCATTGCCCGTGCCCGGCAGGTGAATAAAGAGGGTTGGAAGGATAAGAGAACTTCGGACGAAAAATAAGCGTCGCATCTCGCCCTTATTCAGGGCTTGAAGTACATTGAGTACGACGTCGCCCTTCATAAGAACAATCTGCTCGCTTCTTTTTCGCCCGGGGATATAGGAGATAAGCGTCACATCTCGCCCAATTTAAAGAAAATGGAGTATAACAACACCTTTCATAAGAGCAATCTGCTCGCTTCTTTTTCGCCCGAGATATAGAAATAAGCGTCGCATCTCGTCCCATTTGGAATTTGAAGTATATGGAGCATAAAAGCACCATTCACAGGCGTAATCTGTTTGGTTATTTTCGGCAGGCGGATGCAGCAGTTCCGACACAAATCATGGGTGCGGGGAAAAGTGAAGGGCAGACCGCACAGGACGGGTGCGGCTATGATGAAGTCGTATAAATATACGGCTTATGTAGTCTATTCCGTGAATTTCGGAAAGTTTTATGTCGCAGGAAGGCGGCGGAATGGAGATAAAAATGTATTTGATTGCAGGACTTGGTAATCCGGGACGTCAGTATGACATGACGCGCCATAATATTGGTTTTGAAGTCATAGACTACATGGCGGATCAATATAATGTTAAGGTCAAAAAGCTGAAATTCAAGGGACTTTATGCCGATACGGTAATTGCCGGCGAAAAGGCAATACTTTTAAAACCGCAGACATACATGAATCTTTCGGGGGAAAGCGTCAGGGATTTTGCTGACTTTTACAAAATTCCCGCCGAAAATATAATTATCATTAATGATGACATAAATCTTGCGGCAGGCAGGCTGAGAATTCGCGCCAAAGGCTCTGCCGGAGGACACAACGGTCTGAAATCAATAATATATCAGTTAAATTCCGATAATTTTCCGCGGATTCGGATAGGTGTTGATTCGCCTGTCAGGGAAAAGATGGATTTGGCGGATTTTGTGCTTGCCAGGTTTACCAAGGAGGAAATTCCGGTACTTGAGGAGTCGATTATACTCACAAAAAAAGCTGTTGAGGAAATAATCCTCGGCGGGATTGAGAGCGCCATGAACAAATACAACAGGTAGGTGGCTGTTATGAATTTTAGCAATTTGTTATCGGAATATAAGGAATATTCCGACTTTTGTGCTGCCTTAAAACGCGGCGAAACCCCGGTTTCGGTGGCGGGCATAGTGGATTCGGCTGATGCACAGTTTATTTTTGAAACCGCCGGTGGTAGAAAAACGCTTGTAATAACCTACAGCGACATAGAGGCGGCACAGCTTTTGTCTGACATGAGCCTTTTCACCGAAAAAACCGCCCTGTTTCCCTCAAAGGAATACCTGTTTTTTGACATAGACGCCCACGACCATTACAGCGAATACAAACGGCTTGCGGCACTTCTTGCGGCACGGGAGAACGGCATAGTTATAACATCTTTGGAGGCTCTTGTGCAGTTTACACTTCCGCCAAAGGCTCTCGAACAATATACCGTAACTCTCCGTCAGGACGGAGAACAGGATCCGGAGGAGCTGTGCGAAATGCTGGTACGCATGGGATACAGCCGTGAGGACGAGGTTTCGGGTACCGGACAATTCGCATTGCGCGGCGGTATTCTGGATGTGTTTTCGCCACGGTGGGAGAACCCTGTGCGAATTGAATTTTTTGATATACAGGTGGATTCCATTCGTGAATTTGACGTTATGACACAGCGGTCAATCGGCACCTTGGACAACGTGACGATAATTCCCTGTACCGAGCTTCTTGATTATGACAGGGAGGCTCTTTCAGCGCGGCTGTCCGACACGGTTAAGCGGTTGAAACGAAAAAAATCCGACCAAAGCGCTGTTATAGAAAATATTGAAAACGATATTGAACGTATAAAATCCGGCTCACCTCCCGGCTCAATGTGCAAATATCTTGGACTTATTTTTGATAAAATTCCTACGCTGCTTGACTATTTTGATGACAGCTCGCTTGTCTTTCTCATGGAGCCAAAGCGTATTGCGGAACGGGCAAAAAGTCTTGAATGGGAACAGGGCGAAATTATCGAGGATTTATCTCAAAAAAACCTGATTGCGCCCGATTTTGCAAACATGTGGGCAAGCTATGCCGACATTTCGGCACAGCTCCAAGGGCTGCCCCTTATATCGGTTAATTCTCTTACCCATTCGTCAATAAATTATACCTATAAGTCAATCTTTAATTTTTCCACCAAAACGACTGTGTCGCTGCACGGAAAAATTGATTATTTATACAGCGACCTTATCAGCCGCCGGAAGGAGGGAGCAACGGTAATTGTGCTTGCCTCAAACCGTGCCCGCGGAGAAAATCTTGCCGGCACGTTGGCGGACAAAGGCATTAAATGCCGGTATATGCACGAGGCGGGCGAATTTGAAAAGGGAGAAATAATAATCCTCCGCGGCGAAACGGGAAAGGGATTTGAATATCCCGACCTTAATTTTGTGCTTATTTCCGACCGAGAAATTTTTGACGCCGAAAAGAAAAAATCCCGTCGCCGTCTTGAGAACGCAAACCGAATTAAAAGCTATACCGACATTAATGTAGGGGACTACGTGGTTCACCGCGCCCACGGAATAGGCAGATATCTCGGAATAAAAAAAATTACTGTAAAGGGGGTTACTAAGGATTATCTGCATATCGCATATCGTGGTACCGACAGCCTGTATGTGCCTGTTGATCAGCTTGATATGCTGTATAAATATTCCGGAAATACCGATAAGGAGCTACGGCTTAATAAGCTGGGCGGCACCGAATGGAACAAGGCAAAGCAGCGGGTTCGTGCCTCTACACGTGACATGGCAAAGCAGTTGGCGGCGCTGTATGCCGAGAGACAGCAGACAAAGGGTTTTTGTTACTCTGCCGATACGCCCTGGCAGCGTGATTTTGAGGACACCTTTCCATATCAGGAAACCGAGGACCAGATGCGATCCATAGAAGAGGTTAAGCGCGACATGGAAAGCCCAAAGCCTATGGACAGACTGCTGTGCGGCGACGTTGGATACGGAAAAACCGAGGTGGCACTGCGTGCCGCCTTCAAAGCGGTAATGGATTCGAAGCAGGTTGCATACCTGTGCCCAACAACAATTCTCGCCATGCAGCACCATGAAACCTTTGTAAACAGGATGAGGAATTTCCCGGTAAAGGTGGAAATGCTGTCAAGATTCCGAACGGCGGCAGAACAAACGAAGATAATAAAAAAGCTGAAAACCGGGGAAATTGACATCATTATCGGAACGCACAGATTGCTCAGCAAGGACGTG
>JAQXUJ010000251.1 GCA_029219925.1 Clostridiales bacterium
AGCCTTGTATTTATCATCTTTAATCTTAAAAAGCTCTTCGCGTATGTTCATTTTTCCAGCAAATGAATTTTATCAATTCTGTTTTGATGACGGCCTCCGAGAAATGTTTCGTCAAGCCATGTATCTACAATTAAAAAAGCAAGCTCCCTGCCTGTAACTCTGCCTCCGAGGCAAATAACATTTGAATTGTTATGTTGTTTTGTCATTTTAGCAGAGTATACATCGGTACATAACGCCGCTCGAATTCCCTTCACTTTATTAGCCGCTATAGACATGCCTATGCCCGTTCCACAGACTAAAATACCATTTTCGCATTCGCCGCTAACAATGGCATTACAGACTGCTCCTGCAATGTCAGGATAATCACAGCTCGTTTCATCGTATGTGCCAAAATCCTTGAGCTGCACTCCTCTTTCCTTCAAATGTCCAATAATATGATTTTTCAGTTCAAATCCACCGTGGTCACAGCCAATTGCTAACATTGTTTTATACCTCTTTCCTCTCGTTCTCTTTCCGCCTGTGATTTTCTCAAATATACAGGTACAAGCTTGCCATAATTGATTGGACTTTTATTTTTTGCCGCCTCGGCAACAGCTGCAGCATGTTGTTGATTCAGGTTCTGCGGCACAAATGCTGCCATATCTCCCATAGATTTTTCTAATTTTTCTTTAAATATAGGCATACCATCACCTAAAAACACTGTGTTTAGTCCTTTTTTCAGCAATTCGTCAATACAATCGTCCAGCGCTATTGCTCTTGGAGGCTCTATCTCCTTAAGAACACCATCTTCAAACATATATAACGCATTGTAAACCTCTCCTCTTCTGGCGTCCATAATAGGAGATATTATATGCGGGCAAAAAGGTACATTATATGCCATAGCCTCAAGAGTATTAACTCCCACAACCGGCTTTCCGGTGGCGTGTGCAAGCCCTTTTACAGTTGTAACACCTATTCTTAGACCTGTAAATGACCCCGGTCCGTTGCTGACAGCATAAAGATCTATATCGTCCGGAGTCAACTCGCTCATTTTGAACGCCCTATCTATGATTGGCATTATGGTTTGAGAGTGAGTAAGCTTGTTATTCAAAGTTATTTCACAGACAAGCTTATTATCATCGGTAATCGACGCGGATGCAACCATAGATGAAGTATCGACCGCTAAAATTTTCATTTCCTATCCTCTTTTTTCAATATTTATCTCTCGGTAGTTTTCATGAACTGACAAATCCTTCTTAACTGTAATATCATATCGCTTTTCCGGAAGAATATCCGCAATACGGCTTGGCCATTCTATTACCGAAATACCGTTTCCGTAAACAAATTCTTCATACCCTATTTCGAACATTTCATCGCTGTCATTAATACGGTATACATCAAAATGATAAAGCGGCAGAGTGCCATCATAGCAGTTAACTATTGTAAACGTCGGGCTTGTGATGTATGCGTTTACGTGAAGTCCCTGTGCAAGTCCTTGAACGAAGGAAGTTTTTCCGACACCCAGGTCTCCGCTTAAACATATTACATCGCCAGGTACAAGACTTTTCGAAAACCCCTTGGCAATATTCTGTGTTTCCTTCAAACTGTTGGATTTATAAATCATCATTCTCACCTGCCGATTTCAGACAAACATAAAGAAGGCTATACCTGTCGGCACAGCCAAAATAAATTATATAGACTGCAATTACTTATTCTCAAAATAAGTTTTATCGTCATGAACCTTTTTCTGAAGCATATCCAAACGTTTTTCAAGGTCACCCAAAATATCATTTGCATACTGTTCACAGTCATCTTTAATTTCCATAGCCTTTGTCTGAGCTTCATTAACCATTTGGTTAGCCTGCTCAACAGCCTGCTTTGTAATTTCGTGCTCATCAATCATCTGGACAACTTTTTCTTCTGCATTTTTAACCAAAGTTTCCGCCCTTGACTGGGCTTCTGCCAAAATTCTTTCGCGCTCTTCCTTGACCCATTTTGCTTCCTTGACTTCATCGGGAAAAACAAGCCGCATTTCTTGAATATAATCCAAAAGGTCCTCTTTATCTACAACAATCTTGCCGCTTAGAGGAACGGTAGGTGCCTTTTCAATTGTTTCTTCCATCATGTCAATAATTTCCATAATTTCCATAATCAAAACTCCTCTGTTTTATATTTTGTGTTTTATCTTTGAAATAACATTTTTCGGAACCAATCCGTTAAGCTCACCATTATATTTTGCCACCTCTTTGACCATGCTGGAGCTTATGTATGAATATTTTGTGTCAGTCATAAGAAACATTGTTTCATATTCAGGATTAAGTGCCTTGTTCAGAAGTGCCATCTGAAATTCATATTCAAAATCCGCTACTGTTCTTAACCCTTTAACTATAACCGTTGCTCCGTTTTGTTTGGCGAAATCAACCAACAGACCACTAAAGATATCACAGCTGACGTTGGGCAAATCAATGATTTCGCTATCAATCATTGACTTACGTTCCTCGGCAGTGAAAAGCGGTTTTTTGTTGATATTGTTCAGTACGCCGACAATAAGCTTATCATACAGCCGAGAAGCACGTCTGATTATATCCAGATGTCCGTTTGTTATAGGGTCAAAACTGCCCGGATATACGGCAATTCTCATTTTTTCACCCTCTTTGATAAACTGTAATATATGTTCTTCCATATTTTCGTTGTTTTAGGATAGTAAGACCGTCAAATTCGCTGTGTTCGTCCGAAAAATCACTTTCAAGAACGATTATCCCGTCCAAATCAAGCCTGCCAAACCTCAAAATAGCATCAATAACAGGTGCAATATAGCCCTTATTGTACGGTGGATCAAGAAAAATTACCGAAAATCTGTTTTTTGTATTTTTCAAAAAATTTAAAGCATCAGATTGTATGACGGTAAGACTGTCAAACTTAAGTTCGGCAGCGTTTTTTTTAATAAGTGAAATCGAATCGGAACTTACATCAACGCAAACTCCCGACTTTGCGCCTCGGCTAAGCGCTTCAAAAGTAAGCGCACCGCTGCCGCCGAATAAATCAAGCGTATTGCTTCCGGGAATGAACTCCTGAATAAGATTAAATACAGATTCCTTAACCCGATCGGTTGTTGGTCTGATAGTTTGTCCGGCAAAATCATAAAGTTTATGTCCTTTTCTGCTTCCGGCAATAATTCGCATAACAACCTCCAACTTACACTTATATATTTTAACTTATATTTTGCTAAACGTCAACAGCTTTTGATGAATTTTTTTAAATATTTTACCAAAAATATTTAAAAACCACTTTTTTTAGTTTAAAACAATACTATTATGTAAAATATTTTCAGTTTTTTCAGAAAGAAGCCTATTTTCCTTTTCTGTGATTTCTATTTCGCCGTCAAGAACATCTTTTGCCGCTTCCTGTGCAATTTTAAGCACTTCCGCATCTGTAAATAGATTGGCAATCTTCATTTTTGGCAGTCCGTGCTGTCTTGTTCCAAAATAATCACCCGGTCCGCGGAGCTTTAAATCCTGCTCTGAAATAAAAAAACCATCATTCGACTTACAAAGTGTTTCCATTCTTTTTCTGGTAATTTCATTACTGCCGTGGGCAAACATGATGCAGTATGCCTGATCCATGCCTCTCCCCACTCTTCCCCGCAGCTGATGCAGCGTAGACAAGCCAAATCTCTCAGCGTTTTCTATAATCATAATATTGCTGTTTGGCACATTTACTCCCACCTCAATTACGGTTGTAGAAACCAAAATCTGTATTTTATTTTCAAGAAATTCATGCATTACCTCTTCCTTTTCGGTGGGCTTCATCTTTCCGTGTATAAGCCCTACCGAAAACGACGGAAATGTTTCGGAAAGTCTACTGTACAAGTCAACAGCATTGGAAAGATCGCTTTTTTCGCTTTCCTCTATCAAAGGGCATACCACATATGCCTGCGAACCGGTCTTAATGTGCTTGTCCAAAAAGGTGTAAACGCGCTGGCGCATATTTTCACCGACAGCATATGTTAAAACAGGCTTGCGCCCCGGCGGCATTTCATTAATTACTGAAATATCCAAATCACCGTACAAAATAAGAGAAAGAGTTCGTGGGATTGGAGTAGCCGTCATAATAAGAACATTTGGGTTTTCACCTTTGTTTGCAAGTTCTGCTCTCTGCGATACTCCAAATCTATGTTGCTCGTCAGCTATTACAAGTCCCAGATTGCAATAGTCAACATCCTTTTGAATTATTGCATTTGTACCGATAATTACATGATAATCACCGCATTTTATACGGTTATAAATCTGTTGTTTTTCTTTTGTGCCGCCTGTTAGAAGTACGGCTTTAATTCCTGTATTCTTAAAAAATTCACAAAATGTCGAATAAAGCTGTGTTGCAAGAATTTCGGTGGGAGCCATAACCGCGGACCGGAAGTTGTTTTTATAGGCAACGTATATCGCCGCAGCTGCTACGACGGTTTTTCCCGAACCGACATCGCCCTGCAGAAGTCGATTCATAGGCACAGGCTTTGAAAAATCCGAGCATATCTCCTCTACAGCCCTCAGCTGTGCACCCGTCAAAGCAAACGGCAGCGTTTTTATAAACTCCCTGTAACACGCAATATCCGAAAACGGTGTTCGTTTCGCATTTTTATCGGCAGTCCTTTTTTCTAAAAGAGTAAGCTGCAACAGAAACAGCTCCTCAAACATAAATCTCTTCCGCGCTTGTTCATAGCATGATGCGTCTTTCGGAAAATGAATGTTGTGCATCGCAAAATTAATTTC
>JAQXUJ010000252.1 GCA_029219925.1 Clostridiales bacterium
ATACACCGCGTGGTTTTCGGTGCGGACCAATCGTTGATTGACGGGCTGTTAGACTTTTATCCGGAATCGTCACGGGAGAATAACGGCGGACAGCGGATTGATTATGTTCTGAGAGGAGAAACGGGCAGCATATATATAAAAAATTCCGGCTGTACGCTTGCTGTGGGTACGCTTCAGAAGTATCTTGACAGCAAATCGCTTAACGTGGATTACATACATGGTGAGGACGTGGTGCGTCGGCTTGCCGGAGAAAATAACGTAGGCTTTATTCTTCCGCCGATGAATAAAAATGAGTTGTTTATGTCGGTTTCGAAGGACGGTCCGCTGCCCCGCAAAACATTTTCAATGGGTAATGCCGCAGATAAACGGTTTTATATGGAGGCAAAAATATTAAATAGCTTGACCTTTTAATCTTTTTATGTTAGAATATTGAAAGAAATTTTAAAAGGAGACAAATATGGAAGCGATATCGAGGGTTTGCCTTAGCAGCAAGGTGCGGAGAAATTATATAATCAAAATTTCTGCCGTAGGTACGATAAGCATTGCGGGGCTTGTATTATGCATATACAGTATGACTACGAAAAATTATCTTTTTGCATTCTGGTATTTTGTCGCGTTTATACTCGGTCTGTCCTATTCGATTATCCGAATTAACACAGCTTTCCCAACGTATGCGGCTGCCGACGAAACAAAGGTTGTTCTGTCAACGTGGGAAAACGGCGTAATGCCGTATAAGCTGCCGGAAAAGCCAAATTTTCTTTCGGATTTTATTCCGGCTAGGGTAAAGACCGATGAAATTGCAATGGAAAATATTACAGCGGTATATATCGGGTCAAAAAAATTTTTGAAACGAAATCTGCAGGAAGAGGATTATCCCCGGATTTTAGCCCGTCTGGAATCTGAAAAGCATTTCGACAATGCGTTAAGGCGAGTTGATTTTCTGTATATTCTGGCAAAAAACGGTGAACACTGCTTTATGCCTGTGACCGATTTTGATATACAAGGTCTTTCAGAGCTTATAAGTGTGATTGAGCGGAACTGCATGGGTGTACAAATACATATAAACATTCCCAAGCTTGTAAGAATGAGGGAAAGTATAAATAGGGCGTAGAACGGTCTTCGGACAGCCTGTATAGGATTGTCTTAAAAGGTGCGGTACGCCTTTTTTTGTGTAAAAAATTGTATATTTTCTGCATATAATATCTGTAGCATATCAGGTGCGGGAGATAACGTGATAAAAAAAGCCCGGTCGGGCGGCAGAACATGGAGATCTTCTGAAGAACGGGCAGGCTGCACCTTTCACGTTATCGATATTGCTGCGATAATGCGGCGGAATGGAGGATTTATATGGCAAGAAAGTATTTTGCAAGAGCAAACACGTCGTCGGGATGTATAAATTTGCTTGAGAATAATCTTAGCGGGATGAATGTTTGCTCAATAGGAGGAAGGTCAAAATCAGCAAAAAGCAAGCTTATGAAAACTGCTGCGGGATATTTTGAGGCAAAGGGTATGAAGGCGGAATATATTGTGTCGCCGTTTGATATTAAGCGATACGATGCGGTTATAATAAGGGACGTTAAATTTGCCATGGCAGACAGCGAGCTGCTCGGGAAAAACCCGGACACAGATACAGATTCATGTCTGAGAATTCGCAGTCTTGAAATAAGCGAAGATTACATGGAAGAGCTTGAAAAACGTGCCGACTGTGGATATGAGGGTCTGTATAACGCCTATGGAAGAGCAAAACAGATTCATGACGAATGGGAGAAAATATATATTGACAACATGGATTTTGAACGAATGAATCTGTACAGCACGGAAACAATTGGCAGGATTATAAAAACCGGTGAGGAAAGCCGTGCCGGAACAAGAATGGAGCGTTTTTTCGGTGCGTCAACAATGGACGGTTCGGTAAATTATATTGATAATCTTACAGAAGGACTTGAGCGTCGGTACTTTATTAAGGGCAGACCGGGAACGGGAAAATCAACCTTTCTGAAAAAGCTTGCAAAAGCTGCGGAAACAGCAGGGTATGATACGGAGGTTTACTATTGCAGCTTTGACAAAGACAGTCTGGACATGGTACTGGTACCGGAACTCGGCATGTGTGTATTTGACTCCACTGCGCCTCATGAGATGTTTCCGAATCGTGAAAACGACGAGATAATTGATTTTTATACTGAGGCAGGACTTATAGGTGTTGATGAAAAATTTGAAAAACAGCTGGAACATATAAAGCGAAAGTATTCCTTCCGCATATTTGAAGGTATGGCAAATCTGCGCCTTGCAAGCGGTTTTGATATGGAGCGGGAGTATTATCTTGAACGTATCACTGACTGCGATGAACTTGCACGAACGGCGGATAAGCTTGTAAGGAGAGTTATGTAAAAACTTTTTTATATAAGCTATTGACTTATGCTGTGCTTTTATGTATAATAACTTTATAACTTAATGGTTTATCGGCTGCCGGCGGCGGCTCAATGAATAGCGTAAAAGGGAGTAGCTTACGACAAAATCGTTTCTCCGGCGTCAACACACGGCATTTGCCCGCTTGAGAATTAAAAAGCAAGACTTTTATCGGGATTTTTCCCGATAGGAGTCTTTTTATATATACAAAAGAATATAAAAGGGAGGATTATTATGGCAGAATTATTTTCAAATGTGCTGAATATTACCTGGCAGCAGGGAGTTATGTGGATTATCGGAGGAGTGCTTATATATCTCGCAATAAAAAAGGATATGGAGCCGTCGCTGTTGCTGCCGATGGGATTTGGAGCAATACTTGTTAATCTGCCCATGTCGGGAGCGGTTACGCAGGTGTATAACGGCGTCAGGGAAATAGGTGTAATTGACGTGCTGTTCGATGCCGGTATTGCAAATGAGCTCTTTCCGCTGTTGCTTTTTGTGGGAATAGGTGCTATGATTGATTTCGGACCTTTGCTGTCCAATCCTAAGCTGATGATTTTCGGAGCGGCGGCACAGTTCGGTATATTTTTTACGCTCAGCGCTGCGGCATATCTGGGTTTTGATATTAAGGATGCCGCGTCCATTGCCATAATCGGCGCCGCTGACGGACCTACATCAATCTTTGTGGCTAACTATTTCAATTCAAAATACATAGGTGCAATCATGGTTGCGGCGTATTCGTATATGGCGCTTGTACCTATTATTCAGCCGCCGGTTATTAAAGCGCTTACCACCAAAAAAGAACGCCTTATAAGAATGCCATACGAGCAGAAAAGTATATCGAAAACGACAAAAATTCTGTTTCCGATTATAATTACGGCAGTTACGGGAATTGTATCGCCGAGAAGCGTGGCACTGATTGGATTTTTAATGTTTGGCAATCTTATACGCGAGTGCGGCGTATTGGATTCGTTGTCTGAAACGGCACAGAAGGTTCTCGCAAATCTGATAACACTGTTCTTAGGCATTACTATTGCGTCAAAAATGCAGGCGGATATGTTTCTCACAAAGGAAACACTCATGATTATCGGTTTGGGACTGGTTGCATTTATTTTTGATACCGCCGGAGGAGTTGTGTTTGCAAAAATACTAAATCTGTTTCTGAAGGGTGATAAGAAGATAAATCCGATGATTGGTGCTGCTGGAATATCAGCATTTCCGATGTCGGCGAGGGTTGTTCATAAAATGGGACTTAAGGAGGATCCGCAGAATTTTCTGCTTATGCATTCGATTGGCGTAAATGTTTCGGGACAGATAGCTTCGGTTATTGCCGGGGGATTGATACTTAATTTACTTGGATAGGAGAAAAAATATGAATTTTCATGAGATGATTTCAACTCTGCCGGTTATGGCAAAAGGAATGGCGGGAATCTTTATAGTAACGGGCGTTATAATTTTGTCTATGATTGCGTTAAATAAGATTTTTAATGACAAAAATTAAAGTAATACAAAAGGGCTGTAGAAAAAACTCAAATGAGCTTTTTTACTGTTACAAAAGTTGTTACATACTTTTTTAATTGCAGAAATGTAACATTTTTAGTGTGTTACAATGTTACACAAAATTTTTAATTGTAACATTGTTTACACCACCTTTAAAACGCAAAAGTCCGCAGCAGGTGTTACCTACTACGGAGCTTTACTATTACCGTAAACATAAAAAGTACGGATAATATTGTTATGGTACACCATCAGGGGCTCGAACCCTGGACACCCTGATTAAGAGTCAGGTGCTCTACCAACTGAGCTAATGGTGCATATTTTGTCTTGCGAACTGCTGACAACTTCTATATTCTACCACATTCCAAATAAATTGTCAATAGTTTTTTTATTATTTTTTAAAAATAAATAGTCAAATTTTTTTTAAATACTCCATATTGTTTTATATCATTTACATAAAATTGTTTTTTACTATTGATTTTTATGAAAAAATCGGATATAATTAACAATGAATGCAAAGAATATTTATC
>JAQXUJ010000253.1 GCA_029219925.1 Clostridiales bacterium
AATAACGATTATAACAGGAGGTATTTTTTATGAATTATTCAGCGGATACCGGCAGGTATAATAACATGCAATATAACAAATGCGGCGAAAGCGGGCTTAAGCTCCCGGCTGTTTCGCTGGGGCTGTGGCACAATTTCGGAGATACGGGAGATTTTGAAAATATGTGCAGAATGTGCTTTACCGCCTTTGACAGAGGAATAACATATTTTGATCTTGCAAATAACTACGGGCCGGCGGCAGGCAGTGCTGAGGTCAACTTTGGTAAGATTTTAAACGGACATATGAAACAGTACCGGGACGAAATGATTATAAGCACAAAGGCGGGATATGAGATGTGGCCGGGACCATATGGGGATTTCGGAAGCAAAAAATATCTTATTGCAAGCTTGGATCAGAGCTTAAAGCGCATGAATGTGGAATATGTGGATATATTTTATCATCACCGTATGGACCCGGAAACGCCCCTTTATGAAACCATGTGGGCGCTTGACTGTGCCGTAAAGAGCGGAAAGGCGCTGTATGCAGGACTGTCCAATTATGACGGAGAAACAATGAAAAAAGCCGCCGAAATTTTAAATGAACTGCATTGTCCGTTCGTGATTAATCAGAACAGATACTCAATTTTTGACAGACAACCGGAGGAGGACGGAATACTGGATGCCGCTGTTTCGGAAAGAAAGGGAATGGTTGTTTACAGTCCGCTGGCACAGGGATTGCTGTCCGGCCGATATTTGGACGGAATACCCGCTGACAGCCGAGTGCGGACTGACGGACGATTTTTAAAGGAAAGCTCAATTTCTGAGGATAAGCTGAAAAAAATTCGCAAACTGAACGAAATGGCACAAAGAAGGGGTCAAACGCTGGCACAAATGGCTCTTGCGTGGGTCTACAGCCAAGGGGGTATAACAAGCGTTCTTATCGGTGCGTCAAAGCCGGAGCAAATAACCGAAAATATTAAGATGCTGGACAATACCGGATTTGACAAGGAAGAATTGGCGGAAATTGATGAGATTGTAAAATAATATGAAATGACCGCAATTTCGTTGTGCCGTATGATGGCACGGTACGAATAATGGTGATTTTTTATATAGTATTTAAAAATAAAAAGCAGATATAAAGAGAGGGGTAAACAATGAATATTTTATCTATTGGAAACAGCTTTTCACAGGATGCTCAGCGTTATCTTCATAAAATCGCAGAGCTTAACGGCATTAGCCTAAAATGCGTAAATTTGTACATAGGCGGATGCTCGCTTAAGACGCACTATCATAATATTCTTGATGATAATAGAGCATATGAATTTGAATTTAACGGAGAAAGCACGGGACTTCACGTATCGGTAAGGGAAGCCTTAGAAAGTGATGACTGGGATATAGTTACTCTACAGCAGGCGAGTCATTATTCCTTTATTTACGATACCTATACGCCGTATATTGAGGCTTTGGCGGAGTACGTGCGCAAATATTCGCCGAAATCAAAGATTTTTATCCATGAAACATGGGCATATGAGGACGGCAGCGAAAGACTGAGAATAGTAGACCAGGTCAGCGCTGAGAATATGTATGCAGGAATACAAAAGGCATATAAAAAGGCAGCACAGCTGATAGGCGCAGACGGAATAATTAAAAGCGGAGAGGCTATGATGAAGGCTTACCGGGAAAATCCTGATTCGGTTCATCGAGACAGCTTTCATGCAAGCCTCGGATTTGGACGCTGTCTGCTTGCGATAGTGTGGCTTAAGACCTTGACGGGAAAATCGAATATACTTATTCCGGAGGTATTGGACGTACCCATTACGGATGAGGAAAGGGCTATGCTGGAGAGATTTGCAGTATAATTCTGATTTTTCCATAAAATATGCGCATGATAATACGATATTATCATGCGCATTGTTTTTATCTGAAAATAATATCATCCCTGCCGGGTCCGTTTGAAACGATGGTAATAGGATAGCCGATTTCCTTTTCCGCAAATTCAACATATTTACGGCAATTTTCGGGCAGATCCTCATACCTTTTGATTCCTCTGATGTCGCATTTCCAACCGGGAAGGGTTTTAAGCACCGGCTTTGCGATATTTAGTTTGTCGGTGGTCGGGAAGGTTTTGGTAACCTCACCGTTGATTTCGTATCCGACGCAGACCGGGATTTCATCGAGATACCCCAAAGCGTCAAGCACGGTGAATGCAACCTGGGTTGTACCCTGAACCATACATCCGTAGCGGCTTGCCACGCAGTCAAACCAGCCCATGCGGCGCGGTCTGCCTGTTGTTGCGCCGTATTCGCCGTTGTCGCCGCCTTTATTTCTCAGCTTATCGGCTTCTTCTCCGAAGATTTCCGAAACAAACGCTCCTGCACCTACTGCTGACGAATATGCCTTTACAACGGTTATAATATCCTTTATTTCGTAAGGAGGAATACATGCGCCGCATGCCCCGTAGCCGGCAATGGTGGGTGAAGACGTAGTGAATGGATATATGCCGAAGTCTGGGTCTTTAAGAGTCCCAAGCTGACCTTCAAGGAGGATGTTTTTACCTTCTTTTATGGCGTTATGCATAAATTCCACCGAATTAACCATATATGGGCGGACCATTTCCCGGTAGCCTTTGAGCGTTTCAAACAGCTCCTCAGCGTCGATTAGCGGCTTATGGTAAACATGCTCCAGAATAAGATTTTTATATTCCAGAATATTTTTTACCTTTTCAAAGAGGATTTCGTCGTCCTGGAAAAGCTCCCACAGCTGAAAACCTGTCTTAGCAAATTTATCTGAGAAGAACGGTGCTATACCCGACTTTGTTGAGCCAAATTTTCTGTCAGAAAGGCGCTCTTCCTCATATTTATCAAAAAGAATGTGATACGGCATAAGAACCTGAGTTCTTTCCGATATAAGGATATTCGGCTTATCCACACCGCGCTCGGTAATCTCGTTTATTTCCTTAAAAAGCTCCGGTATATTAAGCGCAACACCGTTGCCAATCATATTTATAACATTCTTGTTAAACGAACCAGAAGGAAGAAGATGAAGCGCAAATTTACCGTAATTATTCACAATTGTGTGACCGGCATTGGCACCGCCCTGAAATCTAATAACAATATCGGCGTCCTTTGCAAGCATATCGGTAATTTTACCCTTGCCCTCATCGCCCCAGTTTGCTCCTACAACCGCTCTTACCATAATATATTCCTCTTTTCTTAATTATCCTTTTCAATAAGCTTTCTGCCCATCAAAACACCCATAACTGACGCCATCATAAGACCTCTTGTCCAACCGCTGGAATCGCCCAGACAATGCAGACCGCGTATGCTCGTATTAAAATCGGTATCCATTTTGACACGGTTGGAATAGAATTTCAGTTCGGGCGAATACAGCAAGGTTTCATATGCCGCAAAACCCGGAACAACATTGTCCACCGCTTTTATGAAATTAATAATGTTTATCATAGAGCGATAGGGCATTGCCGCAGTAATATCTCCCGCAACGGCGTCGGGAAGGGTCGGCTTAACGTTACTTTGAGCCAGCTCCTTTGGCCAGGTGCGTTTTCCGCCCAGAATATCTCCGAAGCGCTGAACCAAAATCTGCCCGTTGGCTAGCATATTGGTAAGCTCTCCTACCTTCTGAGCATATGCTATAGGCTGATTAAAGGGGGTAGAAAAATTGTGTGAGCACAAAATTGCCACATTGGTATTATTGGATTTTTTCTCCTTAAAGGAATGGCCGTTTACTACCGCCAAATCGTTATCATAGTTTTCCTGACTGACAAAGCCTCCGGGATTCTGGCAGAAAGTTCTTACCTTGTTTTTGAAGGGTTCGGGCCAGCCAATCAGCTTGGATTCATATAGCACTTCGTTGACACGTTCCATAACCTCGTTGCGCACCTCGACGCGCACACCAATGTCAACCGTGCCGGGTTCGTGAGCAATGTTATGCTCCGCACAGATATGCTCAAGCCATTCCGCACCTCGGCGTCCTGTCGCCACAATCGTGTGATCGGAAAATATCTCAATTTCAGCGCCCTTTTCGGTGATATATGCGCCCTTGCAAACGTCTCCGTCCAAAATCAAATTGGTACATTCGCAGCCAAAAAGTATTTCTACGCCGTTCTCAAGCAGATATTTTTCAATGGCGAGGTAGATGTCCTGCGCCTTTTCCGTGCCTAAATGACGAATAGGGCAATCCACCAGCTTTAAGCCTGCCTGGATTGCGTTTTTTCGGATTTCCTTGACCGCATCGGAGTTATTAACTCCCTCAACCTTGGTATCAGCACCGAACTCAAGATAAATTTTATCGGTGTAATCAATAGTTTCCTGCGCCAAGTCCTCGCCGATTAGCATGGGGAGATTTCCGCCCACGTCGGAGGAAAGGGACAGCTTGCCGTCAGAAAATGCACCCGCACCGGAAAAGCCGGTTGTTATGTGGCAATAGGGCTTGCAGCTCACGCATTTTTGGGTTTTTGCTTTGGGACAATGTCTTTTTTCTATGCTTTGTCCCTTTTCCACAATAGTTATTTTCTTTTTACTGTTATTTCGCAGCATTTCTATAGCGGTAAAAATTCCGGCAGGGCCGGCGCCTATAATTAATACATCTGTTTTCATGTAAAATCTCCTGTTAAATTTATGACATTAATATTTTAACGCATTTTTCCGTGAAAGTCAACAGGAAATTATCGTTCTTCACGGAAATACGCCAATCCGAGGCTTTTTGGCGGCTGATTTTCTTTTTTATTCCTCATGCTGGTCAAAATAAGAACGAAGATTGTTACCACATATGGCAGCATATTGAAGATTGCCACTGCGCTTCTGGACAAGCCGGAAATATACGAATATGCAATATACAGCCCACCAAAAACGAAGGAGCCTAAAATTCCAAGGTTGGGTTTCCACAGCGCAAAAATAACCAACGCTATTGCGAGCCAGCCTCTGTCGCCGAAGCCGCCGTTGGTCCAGGAGCCGCCGGTGTAATCCATAATAAAGTACAGTCCGCCGAGTCCTGCAATTGCGCCGCCGATACAGGTGGCAAGATATTTATATTTGGTGACGTTAATGCCGGCAGCGTCAGCGGTAGCAGGATTTTCGCCAACTGCGCGCAGGTGAAGGCCGGCTCTGGTTTTTTTCAGGAACCATGCCGATAAAAGGGCAATAATTACCGCCACATATGCCAAAAAGCCATGGGACAAAAATATTTCCCCGAAAGCTCCGCATTTTCCCGCAAAGGGTAGGGAGGTTTTGAAATAGTCGGCTGTCAGCTTTACCGAAAGGTTTCCGCCGCTGCCGGCAAGCTTTGTAAGCGAGCCGCCGAAGAAATCGCCGAATCCGACTCCGAAGGTGGTAAGAGCAAGACCGGTTACGTTTTGGTTTGCGCGGAGAGTTATGGTTAAAAAGCTGTAGATGAGCGCCGCCAGAGTTGAACCCGCCAGAGCCGCCAGCAGCGGTATTACTATGCACCAAAAAGGCGACGGTGTTTCGGCTGCTCTTTCATACAGGTACGCTCCGATTACGCCGCAGCTTCCGCCCATGTACATGATGCCGGGAATTCCTAAATTAAGATTTCCCGATTTTTCGGTAATTATTTCACCTGTTGAGCCGAAAAGCAGAGGAATTCCCTGAATAATTGCTTTGCTTATGATTGTTGATATCATTACCGTTCCTCCTTTTTATGCTTGCGGATGCTGATTTTATACTGAACGAAAAACTCGCTGCCGATTATAAAGAACAGTATAATACCGGTCAGAATATCGGACACGCTTTCGTTAAGCTGAAGAGCAGTTGCGATTTCGCCGGCGCCGCGTTCCAGAAATACTATCAGGAAGGATGTAAGCGTCATCATAATGGGATTGAATTTAGCCAGCCATGAAACCATGATTGCCGTGAAGCCCATGCCGCTTACAATGCCGGTGTTAATGGTGTGGTCGGTGCCCGAAACCAACAGCATGCCCGCAACGCCGCACAACGCTCCGGACAGAGCCATTGTACGGAGGATGACCTTTTTCACGTTAATTCCGATATAACGGGCTGTGTTTTCGCTTTCGCCCACAACTGAAATTTCATAACCATGCTTGCTGTACTTCAGATAAATGTACATAGCAATGGTGATAACAGCCACAATAATTATGTTCAGCAGATATTTCTGCCCGAACAGTGAAGGAAGCCAGCCACCCTCGGTAGCGCGGTTGATAACACCGACAGTGTTGGAGTCTTTGGGATTTTCCCAGAAGACGATAAAGAAGGATACCAGCTGTATTGCCACATAGTTCATCATAAGGGTAAACAGTGTTTCGTTTGTGTTGAACTGCGCCTTAAAATATGCAGGGATTAGCCCCCACAGCATACCTGCAAGGATACATACTACTGCCATCAGCGGGAATAAAATAATAGGTGACATTGTTTCTCCGAAATAAATCATGCATGCCGCTGCCGCAAGACCGCCCACAAGAGTCTGTCCTTCCGCACCGATGTTCCAGAACTTCATTTTAAATGCCGGAGTAACGGCGAGGGATATGCATAACAGCATAGCAAGCTGCTGAAGCATATTCCAGATTTTACGGCTTGAGCCAAAATTGCCGGAGAACATGGCCTTATACACCTGAATGGGATTATAACCGGTCAAAAGCACGATAACAACAGCGCAGACAATTAGTGCCAGCACAATGGCTGCGGCTCGTATGCCCCAGGATTTGTACCATACCATACCGCCACGCTTTGCAACATGGATTTTCGGCTCGTGCTGCTTTGTATTATTCTTCATTCTCGGATTCCTCCTGTAGCTTAGTCATGAGCAGTCCAATCTGCTCCTTTGATGTGGTGCGTGCGTCGACGATTCCGCTGATTTTTCCGCCGCACAAAACCAATATTCTGTCGCACAGCTCAAGCAGAACGTCCAAATCTTCTCCTACGAAGATTACGGCAACGCCGCGGCGCTTCTGTTCATTTAAAAGATTATATATGGTGTAGGACGAGTTAATATCAAGTCCACGTACCGGATACGCCGCCATGAGAACCGTTGGCGAGGACGCAATTTCGCGGCCTACCAATACCTTCTGCACGTTGCCGCCCGAAAGTCGGCGTACCGGCGTATTCACATTGGGGGTTGCAACTTCAAGCTGTTCAATAATGTTTTCTGCAAGATTTTTGGGAGCCTTGCGTTCCAGAAACATCGATTTTCCTTTGCGGTAGCTGCGCAGCATCATATTGTCTACTATGTCCATGTTTCCTACCAGCCCCATGCCTAATCGGTCCTCAGGCACGAAGGACAGTCTTACGCCCATATCCCGGATTTGCATGGGAGTTTTGTCGCGCAGATTTTCTGCTTCGCCGGTTTTGGGGTCAATATAGGTTATAACGCCGTCGTTCAGATGCTGAAGCCCGGCGATTGCCTCCAGCAGCTCCCGCTGTCCGCTGCCGGCGATACCGGCAATTCCGAGAATTTCGCCGGAACGGGCGGTGAAAGAAACGTCATTAAGCAAGCGTACACCCTCACGGTCGATGCAGTTAATATGCTCAACCTTAAGACGGTCAGTGGGATTGTCCGGCTCATCACGGTCAATGTTTAAGGTGACCTTTTTTCCTACCATCATTTCGGTAAGCTGATTTTCGTTGGTTTCCGAGGTTTTGACCGTGCCGACATACTCGCCGCGTCTTAAAACGGAAACTCTGTCCGAAAGTGACATAACTTCATGCAGTTTATGCGTAATTATTACGATGGCCTTATTGTCGTCACGCATGCGGCGCAGTACGGCGAACAGTTTTTTTGTTTCCTGTGGTGTTAAGACTGCCGTGGGTTCGTCCAGAATAAGAATATCGGCACCTCGATACAGTACCCGGATAATCTCCACCGTCTGTTTTTCCGAAACCGACATATCGTAGATTTTCTTTGAGGGGTCAATCTGGAAGCCATAGCGGTCGGCAATTTCCTTGACACGTTTTTCGGCAGCTTTTAAATCAAATTTCTTTTTTTCATTCAGACCGAGAATGATATTTTCCGCCGCACTGAACACGTCCACCTGCTTGAAATGCTGGTGTATCATTCCGATTTTGTAGTCGTATGCATCCTTTGGCGAACGGATAACAGCCTCCTCGCCGTTTATAAGAATCTGTCCTTCATCAGGGAAGTAGATTCCGGAAATCATGTTCATAAGAGTGGTTTTTCCGCTGCCGTTCTCTCCGAGAATAGAGAGAATTTCGCCCTTGTTCACAGTCAGGGAAACATTCTTGTTTGCCACAACGCTGCCAAAGGTTTTGGTAATGTTTTTAAGTTCAATAGCCGCCTTCATGTGCTTCCTCCTGTATTATTATTTCGCTCTGAAAGGAACGTAAAAACGATTTTTTGCGCTCTTTTTAAAACGAAAATACCCCCGGATGGGCATTTTGCCCATCTGGGGTATATATTTCTGAATTTTTTGATTATTTAATGGTAATTCCGTCGATGTCGACATCAAAGTACGGAGCGGAACGCTTGGTTGATTCCATGAAGCAGCCGTTCTCAACAACCTGTGTATCAGGTGTGAAGCTTGCGTCTGAATCAACGTCAGCCATGTACTCAGTCAGCTGCTTGCCGTCTACTGTAAATGTGGTTGTATCAAATACCTTTATTTCACCGGCGATAAGCTTAGCCTTAAGCTCTTCCAGCTTTTCTGCTGTGCCGGCTGCGGCAACCTTTTCATTAAGACCGAGTGTTTGTACAACATCGTCAGCAAGACCCTTGCAGTAATCCTGTTCAATTTTTGTGCCGTTTATTGTAGCGTTGATAATGTGTTCAAAATATGGCTCCCAGTTAATCTTTGATGAAATCAGAGCTGTGTTCGGACCCCATTCGCGTGTATCCAGGTTGTAAGCAATGTTGGGAACGCCGGCTTCTTCACAAGCCTTAGGAGCACCCTCTGAATCCGCATGCTGGCTGATAAGCTTGCAGCCGTCTGCAATCAAAGCGTTTGCGGTTTCTTTTTCAGCCGCGATATCGAACCATGAATTTGTAAACTTAACGTCCATTGTAACTTCGGGGCAAGCATAACGTGCGCCGAGGAAGAATGAGGTGTAGCCTGACTTAACCTCTGCGTAAGGATAAGCGCCTACATAACCCATTTTAGCCTGATCAGCTGTGATTTCGCCGTTTTCAATCATTTCGTTCAGCTTCAGACCTGCCGCATAACCAACAAGGAAACGTCCCTCATATATTGAAGCGAAGGCATTGTAGAAGTTATCAAGACCCTCTGTGTGAGCTTTTGTACCTGTTGCGTGGCAGAATGTTACATCAGGGAATTCCTTAGCTGCCTGAATCATGAAGTCTTCGTGACCGAAGCTGTCTGCGAAGATAATGCTGCAGCCTGCGTCTACCAAATCTGCTGCCGCTTCATAGCACTCAGCTGTTTCGGGGATGTTTGTCTTGAACATAACCTGATCCGATGACAATCCCAGCTTTTCTGTTGCAGCTGTTGCGGCGTCCATGAAGTTCTTGTCATAGGTTGAGTTTTCATCATGCAGGAATATAAAACCTACCTTGATGTCGCTGTTTGCAGTAGTTTCGGTATCTTTGCTTCCGCAGCTTGTAAGTGCGAAGCAGGAAGCCGCAACCATTGCGATTACCATTAATAATGATACGATTTTTTTCATTTTTGAATACCTCCATGCCTTTCGACAATCTTAATTTTTATGTAAATTTAATTTACACCTTAATTATTTTGGGGTCTGAACACAACCCTGCCGTCGTCCATGCTGTCGACGATTGCAAGAGATTGGACGCGGATGCCGGCAGCTCTCAGATCGTCGCCGCCCTTTTGAAATCCCTTTTCGATAGCGATAGCTGCACCGACCGCAGTAGCGCCTGCCTGTGAAATTATATTGAAAAGCCCCTTTAGAGCGTTGCCGTTGGCAAGAAAGTCGTCAACGACAAGTACACGGTCGGTGGATTTAATAAATTCCTTGCTTACAATGACCTTGTATACCGTACCGTGGGTAAAAGATTCTACGTCAGTGGAGAAAACATCTCCGGATATATTGCTGGTTTTCCCCTTTTTTGCAAAAACAACGGGAACATCAAGATAAAATGCCGCGGCAACCGCAATTGCAATACCGG
>JAQXUJ010000254.1 GCA_029219925.1 Clostridiales bacterium
AAACGGCCCGCCGTGAACAAACGCCGGCGTTCCCTCCAAGGTCTGCACAAGATTCGGCTTCAGCGCATCTTTCAAAAGGGCGGTCATTGCACCCTGCGCCTTCAGCTGACCGCAGGTTATGGGCTTATCATCATAGGTGTAGCCTACAATTATCTTTGAAAGTCTTTCCTTTAGGTCGGTTATTGAATTTGATAGGCATAAAACTGCCATAATTTCGCTGGCAACGGTGATGTCAAAGCCGTCCTCACGGGGTACGCCGTTAGCCTTGCCGCCCATTCCGTCCACAATAAATCGCAGCTGACGGTCATTCATGTCAACACAGCGCTTCCATGTTATTTTCCTCACATCAATACCCAGCGCATTTCCCTGCTGAATATGGTTATCCAGCATAGCGGCAAGCAGATTATTCGCCGCACCGATAGCATGAAAATCACCTGTAAAGTGAAGATTTATATCCTCCATAGGCACTACCTGCGCATATCCTCCGCCGGCGGCGCCGCCCTTTATTCCGAAAACCGGTCCGAGAGAAGGCTCACGCAGCGCAACGGTAACGTCCTTGCCTATTCGTCTCAAGCCGTCGGCAAGACCAATAGTTGTGGTAGTTTTTCCCTCTCCCGCCGGGGTAGGCGTTATCGCCGTAACAAGGATAAGCTTGCCGTTTTCTCTTTTACTCTCTTTGAGAAGCGAAAGGTCGATTTTTGCCTTATATTTTCCGTACTGTTCAAGATATTTTTCGTCCACATGCGCTGTCTGCGCAATTTCGGTAATAGGTTTCATTTTACATTGCTGCGCAATCTCAATATCAGATAAATATTCCATATTTTTTCTCCTTATCCTTTAAAATATTTTACTGCCGCCCTGAACATTCCAATATCGTAATTTCCCGGCACATTTTTGTAAAGTCCGACTCCAATACGCTCACTGTGTCCCATCTTTCCGAACACTCTGCCGTCCGGAGAAGTAATCCCTTCGATGGCGTATGCCGAACCATTGGGATTAAAGTGAACATCGCATGACGCATTGCCGTCAAAATCCACATACTGGGTAGCAATTTGTCCGTTTTCCGCCAGCCTTCTGACAGTATCCTCGTCCGCCAGAAAACGTCCTTCTCCATGGGAAATCGGAACGCTGTAGATCTCACCGGGATTTGTAAGTGCAAGCCACGGTGACTTATTGGAGGCTATACTCGTTCGCACAATCCTCGACTGATGCCTTGCTATTGTGTTAAATGTCAGCGTAGGACTGTTTTCATCGGCATCAATAATTTTACCGTACGGCACAAGTCCCAGCTTTATAAGCGCCTGGAAACCGTTGCATATACCGCACATAAGTCCGTCGCGCTTTTCAAGAAGCTCGGTTACGCCCTCTTTTACCGCAGCGCCGCGGAAGAATGCCGTTATAAATTTTCCGCTGCCGTCCGGCTCGTCACCACCGGAAAATCCGCCGGGGATAAACACCGCCTGAGACTGCCGCAGCTTTTCTGCAAATTCTTCAACACTTCGGCTTATTCCATCTGCCGACAAATTGTTTATAACCACGATTTCCGGTTCTGCTCCAGCGTCGCTGACCGCCTTTGCGCTGTCATATTCGCAGTTCGTACCCGGAAACGCCGGAATTAATATTCTAGGCTTGGCAGTTTTTATGGAGCAGGTTCTGTGATTTCGAGCGGCATAGGTGAAGTTTTCCCTGTTTGTTTCCGCATCCGGAATATTACAGCTGTAAACACTCTCCAGCTTATTCTCATATTTGCCAAGGAGCGTGCTAAGACTGATTTTTTCATCACGCCAAGCAATTTCCGGCGTATCGGTAATCTGTCCTATTACACCTTCTCCGTCCTCGCAAACCTCAAGTAGGAAGGACGCATAACTGTATCCAAAAATTTTCTCCGGCGAAATACCGTCGTTAAACCGGAATCCAAGATTGTTTCCGAAGGACATCTTCATAACCGCCTCCGCTATGCCGCCCATCCCGGGAGTATAGCAGGCAACGGCTTTTCCGCTTTTTAACAGTTCGGTTACCCGCTTAAAAACGGCCAACAGCGATTTTGTTTCCGGAAGTCCGTTTTCGTCGGTTTGCGGCGATATAAGCAGAAGATAGTCCCCTGCCTTTTTAAATTCCGGAGATACAATATCGTCCGTTTTCGCCGTGGTTACCGCAAAGGATACCAGTGTAGGCGGAACATCCAAATCCTCAAAAGAACCGCTCATGGAATCCTTGCCGCCGATTGAAGCAATTTCCAGCTCCATTTGTGCCTTAAACGCTCCCAGAAGAGCCGCCAGAGGCTTACCCCAGCGCTTTTCGTCCTTTCTGGGACTTTCAAAAAATTCCTGGAAGGTCAAATAAACATCTTTAAATTCTGCGCCCGTTGCAATCAGCTTGCAGACCGATTCCACTACGGCAAGATATGCGCCGTGGTACGGACTCTTTTCAGAAATAAACGGGTTATACCCAAACGCCATTAAGGAGCAGTCATCAGTATGCTTTTCTCCGACGAAAATTTTCTGCACCATAGCCTGAATGGGTGTCAGCTGGCTTGCGCCGCCGAAGGGCATCAGAACCGTTCCGGCGCCGATGGTTGAGTCAAAACGTTCGGATAGTCCACGTTTCGAGCATATATTCAAATCCTCGGACAACTGCGTGTAGTTCTCCGAAAAGCTGCCGGAAATTTTTCTGTCAAAATCCTTTGGCGCTTCCGGCGCTATACTGATATGCTTGGGAGCGCCGTTTGAATTTAAAAATTCACGGCTTATATCCACAATCTTTTTTCCGTTCCAGTTCATAACAAGCCGTGCGTCACCGGTCACTACGGCTACGGGGCTGGCATTTAAGTTCTCCTTCTCAGCAAGCTTCAAAAAAGCGTTCAAATTTTCACGCTCAATTACCACCGCCATTCGCTCCTGAGATTCACTTATGGCAAGCTCGGTGCCGTCAAGTCCTTCATATTTTTTCGGTACCGCATTCAGGTCAATTTCAAGGCCGTCCGCAAGCTCGCCTATTGCAACCGATACTCCTCCGGCGCCAAAATCGTTGCAGCGTTTTATCATTAGGCATGCTTCCTTGTTTCTGAACAGTCTTTGCAGCTTTCTCTCCTCCGGCGCATTTCCCTTCTGCACCTCTGCGCCGCAGGTTTCCAGTGACGACTCAGTATGGGATTTCGAAGAACCTGTTGCGCCGCCGCAGCCGTCTCTTCCCGTTGCGCCGCCTACAAGCACTACAACATCTCCCGGAGCCGGCATTTCACGGCGCACATTTTCCGCCGGACTTGCCGCAATAACCGCACCTATTTCCATGCGTTTTGCCGCATATCCGGGGTGGTAGATTTCATCAACAATGCCCGTTGCCAGACCTATCTGATTTCCATAGGACGAATAGCCTGCCGCCGCGCCGGTTACAATTTTCCGCTGGGGCAGCTTTCCCTTAATCGTTTCGGACACCGGCTTTAACGGATCCGCCGCTCCGGTTACACGCATGGCACCGTAAACATATGCCCGTCCCGAAAGCGGGTCACGGATTGCTCCGCCGATACAGGTTGCCGCACCTCCGAAGGGCTCTATCTCGGTGGGATGATTGTGAGTTTCATTTTTAAATAACAGAAGCCACGGCTCCTTTTTTCCGTCCGCTTCAACTTCAATCTTTACAGTACAAGCATTAATTTCCTCCGATTCGTCAAGCTTATCAAGCTTTCCGTAAGCTTTAAGATACTTAACCGCCACCGTAGCTAAATCCATAAGACAAACCGGCTTGGTACGTCCAAGCTCTTTTCGTACAGAAATATAATCCTCGTATGCCTTCTGCAAAAGTCCGTCCTCAAACTTAACGCCGTCAATTTCGGTCAGAAAGGTTGTATGGCGGCAATGGTCGGACCAGTAGGTATCAATCATGCGGATTTCCGTAACTGTGGGATTTCTTTTTTCAGTTCTGAAATAATCGCGGCAGAATTCAATATCGTCCGCGTCCATTGCAAGCCCGTAATCGTCAATAAATTTGCATAAGCCTTGTCTGTCAAGGTCAATAAATCCGTCCAGAGTCTTTACCTCCGTAGGGATTTCATATTTAATATCAAGCGTTTCCGGCAGGTCAAAGGACGCCTCCCTTGCCTCCACGGGATTAATAACATATTTCTTTATTTCGTCAATCTGCGTGCCTGAAAGATTACCGTAAAGCGCATAAACCTTCGCAGTCCTGATAATTGGTCTTTCGCCGCAGGAAATAATCTGAATACACTGCATAGCAGAATCCGCTCTCTGGTCGAACTGTCCCGGAAGATATTCAACGGCAAACGCCGCCGCTCCATCTAAATCCACATTGCTGTAAACCCGGTCAAGCTGTGGTTCGGAAAATACCGTTTTTTTCGCATATTCAAACAGCTCTTCGGTTATATTTTCCGCGTCGTAGCAGTTTATAATGCGTACGTTTTCAAGGGCTGTTATCCCCAAAAGAGTACGGCAATCGGAAAGCAGCGCTTTTGCCTCCTGCGCCAGTTCATCCTTTTTTTCAACGAAAACTCTGTATACCATGCTATGCCCTCCTTATAGCCTCAAGCGCACGTGCGCCTATGTCGCTCCTTGAATATGAGTTTTTAAAATCAATCTTCTCAACCTTACCGTAAGCCGAATTTATTGCATCCTCAAGAGTAGCTGAAACAGCGGTCACGCCCAAAACCCGTCCTCCGTCGGTGACAAGTCTGCCGTCCCTCAGCTTTGCTCCGGCAACAAAAACGCTGTCCTCCAAATTATCGGGAATTGTGATTTCATAGCCTTTTTCGTATGCCTCCGGATATCCGCCCGATGCCATTATTACGCAGCAGGCGCATTTATCCTCAAATTCAACCTTAATATCCGCCAGCCGCTCCTCCGTTACCGCCTGCATAACGGTCAGCAGGTCACTTTTTAAAAGGGGAAGTACCACCTGTGTTTCCGGATCGCCGAAACGGCAGTTATATTCGATAACCTTGGGTCCCTTTTCGGTCAGCATCAGACCGAAGTACAGACAGCCTTTGAAGGTTCTTCCCTCCGCCTTCATTGCGCGGATTGTCGGCATAAAGATTTTTTCCATACATTCCGCCGCAATTTCCTCGGTGTAATAAGGATTCGGCGCAACCGTTCCCATTCCTCCTGTGTTAAGACCCGTATCGTTGTCGCCGATACGCTTATGGTCCATGGAAGATACCATGGGAATAAGAGTTTTTCCATCGGTGAAGGACAGAACCGAAACCTCCGGACCTGTCAGAAATTCCTCAATTACAATGCTGTCGCCGCTTTTTCCGAATTTCTTATTCTTCATAATTTCGATAACGGCATTCCTTGCCTCCTCACGGGTTTCGGCAATTATTACGCCTTTGCCGAGAGCAAGTCCGTCCGCTTTAATTACCGTGGGTACGGGTGCCGTTTCAAGATATTTCAGAGCATCATCGGCATTCTGAAACACCTCGTATTCCGCCGTCGGGATTCCGTATTTCTTCATAAGATTTTTAGAAAACACTTTGCTGCCCTCGATTATTGCCGCCCCTGCCGAAGGCCCGAAACAGGGTATTCCCTTTTTCTCCAATGCGTCCACACAGCCCAGAACCAGCGGGTCATCGGGAGCAACCACGGCATAATCAATATGTTCCGTTTCCGCAAAGTCGGCAATCTTGTCAATCTCCTTTGCACCTATGTCCACACATTCCGCATCCCGGGCAATTCCTCCGTTGCCGGGCAGAGCGAATATTTTTTCAACGTCTTTGTTTTCTTTTATTTTTTTAATAATGGCGTGTTCGCGGCCGCCTCCGCCTACTACCAAGATCCTCATTACGACCTTTCCTTTCTTTGTTTAGACCACTTCAGGACATGTGCATTATTAATGATGGAACAGGCGCATTCCCGTGAACGCCATTATCATTCCATACTTATCGCAGCAGTCAATAACCGCGTCATCACGGATTGAACCGCCCGGCTCGGCAATATATTTTACGCCGCTTCTTTTTGCTCTTTCAATGTTATCGCTGAATGGGAAAAATGCGTCCGAACCCAGCGCAACACCGTCAATACCGTCAAGATATTCTCTGATTTCTCTGTCCGAAAGAGGCTCCGGCTTCTCGGTGAAATATTTCTCCCATATTCCGTCGGCACAAACGTCCTCTTCATTCTTATTGATGTATCCGTCAATAACATTATCTCTGTCCGGTCTGCCCAAATCCTGTCTGAAGGGCAGATTTAACACCTTATCGTGCTGACGCAGAAACCATGTGTCCGCCTTTGTGCCGGCAAGCCGAGTACAATGTATTCTCGACTGCTGACCGGCACCGACGCCGATTGCCTGTCCGTCAACGGCGTAGCATACCGAATTGGACTGGGTATATTTCAGGGTTATAAGTGCGATAATCAAATCTCTCCGTGCACTCTCCGGCAGCTCCTTATTTTCTGTCACGATATTGGAAAGCAGCTCCCTGTTAATCTTAAAATTATTTCTTCCCTGCACAAAGGTGATACCGAAAACCTGTTTTTTCTCAGCTTCTGCCGGAATATATTCCGGGTCAATCTCCACTATGTTATAGCTTCCCTTCCGTTTGCTTTTCAGAATTTCCAGTGCCTCCGGCTCATATCCGGGAGCAATTATTCCGTCGGAAACCTCACGCTTAATCATTTTAGCCGTGGTTACGTCGCACACATCGGAAAGCGCTACCCAGTCGCCGAAGGAACACATTCTGTCGGTGCCTCTGGCTCTGGCATAGGCGCAGGCAAGGGGCGATTTATCAAGGTCTTCAATATCGTCGGCAAAGCATGCCCTCTTTAGCTTGTCCGAGAGCGGAACCCCCACAGCCGCTGATGTAGGGCTTACATGCTTGAAGGATGCCGCCGCCGGAAGTCCGAGTTCTTCCTTCAGCTCCTTTACCAGCTGCCAGCTGTTGAAGGCGTCAAGAAAATTGATGTACCCCGGTTTTCCGTTCAGTATTTTTATCGGCAGCTCGCCGCCGTCCTCCATATAGATTTTTGACGGCTTTTGATTTGGGTTGCAGCCGTATTTCAGCTCAAATTCTTTCATATTAATCCTCCATTCCGCCGCCGTGCGGCGGCACAAATCCAACGTAGAAAAAGAAGCAAGCAGATTGCCGCTTTACAGCGAACGGTGCTGTACGAGTGTACCGTCCCGAGCAAAAAGAGGTAAGATGCGCAGCTTATTTTTCACGTTATCTCCGTAACCTTTCTGTCTGCCTATTTCTTATACATTCCTTATTGCAGGCAGATAATGCGTAAATTTTTCTTACTTATTTTTATTAATCAGCCGGTTTTCCTCCGCGCCCGTTTCAATATCGGTATACCGCACATACAATGAAATTTTATTATCCTCATTGAGGGCGCCCCAAAGGCCTTCGCAGAACTCGTCAATGTCATTCGGAATTGCCACGCGCTCAGGCTCGCCGCAGAAGGTTGGAATAGGATTCCCGTCGCAGATATATGTGTGAATGAAATGCCCCAGTCCCGGCAGCGGCGTGTAGGAAAAATTATACCTGTTACATGCCGAACCGATTTCGTCCGCGCTTTTCAGAATACTCATTTCGTATGTAAATCCGCCCTTTTCAAAGGTCAGCATTCCGCTTATTCTCGGTGTAAAATTGGGCTTATCCGGCTCAAACTCCCTTGTTTTTAAAGCGTCCTGAAAGCTCTCTCCTTTTTTGAGTCCCTCATATATCGTATCGGTCTGGTCGCCGTTGGTCACAATCAGCCTGCCGCCCAATTTTCGCATTGCCGCATAAATAATCAGACTGGGATCCTCCACCTTTGAAGGGTCAAAGGGCTCGGTATACAAAACCCCGTCATGTTCCGCAAAAATACGGTTGCGGCTGTTTTCGCTTCTGCCCATAATAAAGTACGCACTGCATGCCTTTTTCCCGTCCTCAGTACAGCCGATAACAATGCCGCGTCCCACATACGAGTTATCCCTTATAAGCTCCGCTATATCGTTAATTTTATAAATATCCATCTAATTCTCCTCCTCAGTAATCCTGCGGCAAACCAACTCCGCAGCCTTAGGCAAAATCTGCCATTCCGCAAGACGCATAACACGCTTTTGCAAGGTTTCCGGCGTGTCGTTATCACGGACAGCAACCGCCTTTTGCAGAATAATTTCACCGCCGTCGGGAATTTCGTTTACAAAATGAACGGTAGCTCCGGTAACCTTTACTCCCTTTTCAAGCGCCACCTCGTGAACCTTCAATCCGTAAAATCCCGCTCCGCAGAAGGACGGTATCAGTGACGGATGAACATTTATAATCCGTTTTTCAAAACGGCTTGTGAATTTACCGCTTAAAATGCTCATAAATCCCGCCAGTACAATCAAATCAATCTTGCTTTGTTCAAGAATTTCGATTATCCTGTTCTCAAACTCCTCCTGCCCGGAGCAGTCCTTTTTAAGTACAATTGCTGTTTTTATCCCTGCTTTTTCCGCTCTTTTCAGCGCAAACGCGCCGGAATTATTGGAAATTACAAGCTTTATCGCCCCGCTCTTTAGAATACCTTTATTCTGGGCATTGATAAGAGCCTGTAAATTTGTGCCGCCACCGGAA
>JAQXUJ010000255.1 GCA_029219925.1 Clostridiales bacterium
GTATTTTCTTCATCTGCCGACATCTATCCTACAATGTAACATTTGCTTTCGGTCTTCTCCTGTTTCTGCTCCTCGGAATTTTCGGCAGCGCGGTATTTTACAGATCGATGTATCTGCTTGAAAATGATAAGTATTTGGCAAGGTTTGTTGGTATTTCCTATATGATTGGTATTCTGCTTCAATTTGTGAATAATAACATCATTCACTCAGAAATGATTGAAGCGGTTATTTTGTCGGCTTTTTTGATAGTGCTTGTAGCCTTGTTGATATAATCAAAGCCGATGGGTGAAAACGCTTCTGCTCAGGCAGAAGATGAAGAAGTCAGCGAAAACTTTGAAGAAAGCCCGAAAGGCGCGACATTAGGACTTCTCTTGATTTTGCTTGTGGTGCTGATGACATGCATTTTCAGTACGCTTGATAATGCCGTAACGCTGAGTCATACAGCAGGAACAATGGATATCGGTCAGCGGCCGAGAATTTTTCTCGCTTTCAGCGGACTTATTGCCGGTTTTTTATTTGATATAAATAACCGTAAATTTATGAACCTTATTATGTACTGTGTGATGATTCTTTCGACAATCTGCATAGCCGTGATTGAATTTGCCGGTCCATTTTTGATAGGACTGATTATTTTCTATATGTCTGCAGGCTTTTTCGCCGTGTTCTTTACAACGGTCTTTATGGAGCTTGCACGCTATACAAAAATGCCGGAGCTGTGGGCAGGTATTGGACGTGCGGTCAATAATATAACCGCTGCTGTCATCACAGGCGGTTCACTGGCGCTTTTATCCTCCGGCAACAGTATTGCTATCATCACAATTATGCTGATACTGTTTGTAGCGGTCAGCATTGTGATTGCAATTTATACCTATAAGCATAAAGTCTTTACGGAAAAAATACCCACAAACGATATTTTGACTATTGATGATAATGAAAGGCTGCAAACGTTTTCCGAGGAATTTTCACTTACTTCGAGAGAAGCTGAGGTGTTCGCTCTGCTGGTTAATACGGAAGACAGTATACAAGCAATTGCAGAAAGACTTTACGTCTCCAGACGAACGCTGGAACGTCACATCTCAGCTATCTATGAAAAAACCGGGGTTAAGTCCCGTGTCGGTTTGATTCGGATTTACAATGAAAAGTGATTTTATTTAAATACATATTCTACCGCCTTCTCGCAGCAGAGGGCGGATTTTTTTGTGCCGTTTTTACAGAAAAATTCGCTTTTTTTGCCTTGTTTTTTGAAATGGCGGAGCTCCGCCACCCTATTTTTCGCTGATTGGCGGAGTTCCCTTATATACAAAAATATCTTGCGGTGCTAAAATAATATTGAATTTCGGCAGGTAAATAAAAAATTTGGAAGCTGTCGAAATGTATATCTGTTATAGGATAAAAGAAAGTCTTACCAAAAGGAGGTGCGAAATGATCTGTACTAAAAGAAGCTTACCGTATGTGCGGCAATATGTAATTGTTGCCGTATATGACATATTGGATAAGGACGGCGTTCAATATAAGAAAACCGATGCGTCGACCATTGTTGCCAAAATGTCGGTATACGGGAACAAGAGCGTTTTTTCCATTTCCGTAAGCGAACAGATATCCGGTACAGAGCTGATTGTTTCGTTGGTTCAGCCGTATGAAGGGTTATCAGGACAAGGAATGGAGCGTGCCGTAACCGCTGTTGCTGACAGAATATCTCAGTATCTGGAAAACGAAATGGTGCTGAACATCAGCGGTACTTAATAAACAATATATATGCAAATAAATAATGAAAAGAAAGGCAGATGTTTTATGAAATTTAAAAAAATTATTTGTACGGCAATTACAGGGATAATGCTTTTTGGGGCGGCGTATGTTCCGTCAAACGTAATATATCCTTCCCGGCGCCGTACGTAAAATATCTGACAGCGCATTTGCGAATAATACACGTCTTACAAATCTTGTATTAAATCAAGGACTTGAAGAAATAGAGCAGAATGCCTTTAATGGCTGTACCTATCTTGCAGAGATAAACGTCCCGGATTCGGTAAAGGATATAGGCACCAACGCTTTTGCCGATACTGCATTCTATGACGATGGCAACAATTGGACGGATGGGGCATTATATAACGGCGGCTGGCTGCTCGGCGTAAAGAACGATATTGTAACGCTTAAAATAAAGCCTGATACCTTTGGACTTGCAGACAAATGCTTTGCTTCGCAGTCATTATTTAACTCAACTTCGCTAACGACAATTTCCGTTCCCGGCAGCGTACAAAAAATTTATGACGAAACATTCAGTGACTGCAAATATCTTGAAAGCATTACGGTAGATGCAGGCAATGAACTCTATTCCTCTGAAGACGGTGTTTTATATAACATGGAGAAAAACCGGCTTTTGGCATTCCCTGCGGCTTTCACCGACGAGGAGTTTACGATTCCAAGCACGGTGGAGACGGTCGCACCGTATGCGTTTGAGAATAACAAAAACCTTACAAGTGTTACTGTTCCGCCTTCGGTAAAAACAATAGAAAATAATGCTTTTGACTCCTGCAGTGAACTTGAAACCCTTTACTTGAATGAAGGACTTGAATCCATAGGAGAGTATGCCTTTTCCTATTGTGGTATGCTCGATTTGAATACACTTCCGAATTCTGTAACACACATCGGAAACTGCGCTTTTAACGATACCGCAGCGTATGATAAAGAAGAGAACTGGGAGAATGATCTCTTTTATATCGGAAACTGCCTTCTTGATTCAAGACAACACACGGAGTCAGAGCCTATAGCGGTTAAGGACGGCACAAGATTAATTGCAGACTACGCTTTTTCGTACTGCTTTAAGAACGTTACGGAGATTATGTTTCCCGACACTGTAACACATATAGGAGAAATGGCAATGCTTAGCTGCGACAGTCTTGAAAAAGTTCGTGTTTTGGAGCAAAACACAAGCTTCAAATCGGTTGACGGCGTTCTCTATAACGATGATGTATCTGTGCTGATCCAATATCCGCAAAAAAAAGCCGAAAAAACATTTGTAATCCCAGATACGGTGACTGTCATAGGGGAATATGCGCTTTCGTCTTGAGATACGATTGAGAGCATCACAATCCCCGCAAGCGTAGTGTCTGTTGAGGACTATGCGTTTGATTACTGCAAATCACTGCAGAATATTATCTATTGCGGAACACCTGCGCAGTGGGCGAAGATGTCAGTCGGCATTGGAAACAACAGTCTTGAAGAAGCCGCGCTAACATACCAAACAACATCGCCTTATACGAAAAGCGAGTTAATACGCACAGCAGACGGCTGTAGAGTGAACTTTTCGGTATATAACATGACAAGCGAAGCGACACCTGTTAAAAATGTCATAGCTGCAGGCTATGGCTCAGACGGCAGACTTTTTGATGCAAAAACTTCTGAGTACGGCATGATGACGAAACAGTTTGTACTTAACGGAGATATATGCAAGGTCAAAATATTTGTATGGAACGAAAACATGAGCCCTTATGTGAGGGACTGTGAAATAATAGATGAGGTGGAATTTAAAACCGAATAAAATGATCTGTTCGGCGCCGCAAATGCAGATGTGAACCCGACCGTTTTTCGACTGCACATATCTTGACATTTCCACAATATTGTGGTATATATACACCGATGCAGAAAGCATTTCCGAGTATGCAATTTCCGCTATGCAGTATGCTGTCGGAAGTGGTTTGATGAAGGGAAAAACAGAAACCTCAATCAACCCCAAGGACAACGCAACAAGAGTCGAAATTGCGGCAATTCTGCAAAGATTTATTGAGGCAAACAAGTAACTGTTAGAACCCCTTCGAAATTTTTAGTCCAACTGTTGTTTTTTATGGCTTATCTTCGTAGTTTTTTCACAACTGCAAAATAGGTTTTTTCACACACATTGCAAAAACTTCATCTTCGTGAAAAAATTATACTTCGAAAAATGGCGTAAAAAAAGGTATGCGGTAAAAATAAAGACGGCGAACACAAATCAATGTGGCTTGATAATATATGGACAGAGGTTCATTTAGCTGCAATAGGCGTACTTGGGTTCGGAGCAGTAGTAATCTGTATTATATTACTTTATGATTACTTTACCGGGCATCTTCCACACAACTTGATGAATATGGTTGTGGGACTTTCAGCGGCAATAGCAAGTGAGGTTGTTATTACATCCACACTCTCTATAATACGAAATATCAAATGCAAAAGATTTGTTGAATCAAGCATTATAGTTCGTGTTATCAGATGGCGTTTCAAAATATGATAGTTTGTTTGAGGATGAACAACTCGTTGGCGACAGTGATGTAACGTAATTCGGAGCAAATTTGGAGCGTCCACACCAAAGGCAAACCCGTAAAGCCTTGCCACACCTGCGTTTGAGGGGTGTAAAAAAAGAATGTACCTTTGTACATTCTTTTTTTACTTCGTTAATAAATTTATCAGTTATCCTTAAACTTTGAGTAATCAATACTTTGGAGCATCTGATTATCAGACATCTTTATTACATTATCGCCAATTTGAAATGTTTTCGGAAGCGCACCATTGGTCTTCAGTGTATTGCTTAAATCTAATATTGACTCAGTTTCAAATTTCTCCATCACCAGGGATGGTTTTTCATAAATTCTCTTCATATCCATCCCCCCTATTCTTCTGTTACAGCACTTTCTTGAGTACTGGTAGTTACATCGGTCATTGTTGCCTCGGCCCTTATATTTGCATATACAGTTTCAGGAACGTTATATATCGTATCAAAATAGTGAATAGTATATGCGCCGGCTATTTCATTATTTCCGGCTTTTACTATATCAGTAATCTCCTTTTGAAGGTTGGCAAATTTACCTTTATCCAAATTCACGGACGTGAGTTCTTTTTCTCCTTTTCCTTCTCTTTCATAGAACTTAAATCCAAAGGTCTCAACGCCTGCATCGGAAAAAGATACAACTCCACTCCCTATGGTAGCCTTAGCAGCAAAACCGAGAGAATACACTGTGTTGCCTTGCGCATCTGTATGTTGTTCTTTTATAAAATACTCTGTATCCTTACTTCCATCTTTACCCTTAATCACATTAAATTTCGGAGTACCGACCTTGTAGTAAAGCTTTGCAATCGTGCCGCTCTCATCATTAAGAGCAATAAGATATATACCGTCATCAATATCGCGGATTTTATATGATATTGTGTCTCCTGTAGCGGTTATATCTCTCTGGTCTATGTACTGAACAGTCCGGTTGCCAATTTCACTGTTCAGCTTATAGCTTATAATGGTAAGCGTCTTTCCGGTTGCCGAAATATTAAATTCCAGTGTATCACCTGCTCTGAAGCACGGCATTACATTAGTGCTATTTTCGTTAGTCACAAGTTCTGTGTTACTATTTCTGCTGCCGTTTACAGTATTATCCGGTGTCACAGTCACAGCCAATGCACTGCCCGCGCTGCAAAGCGCCATTACAGTACACAGGACTAATACGATTTTTTTCATAGAAATCCTTCCTTTTCCTATACATTATCAAAATAAGTGTAATAACCAATAATCCTTTATAGATTTATTCTACCATAAAACAGTAAAAATTTCAAGAAAATTTGCGTAAAAGAATACCCAAAACAAACCTTTTCATTTTATGCATAATGCACAAAATCAAGTCTGTTCTTCCAGCCATCGGAGAACTTTTCCCGAGCTGTCATGCACCGGCACACCTCTTTCCGTGTTCACCTCAATCACCCTGCGCATGCACTCTGCCGCCGCACGGTTAATGTCGGAAAACGCCAGTGAGCGCACATATTCCAAATCAGGAAAATTCCTGTTTGGCTCTGCCAAATCCGCCACGAAAATTATCTTTTCCAAAAGCGTCATGCCTACTCTTCCCAGGGTATGCCAGCGAATTGCGCCGATAATCTCCTCATCGCACACTCCGAACACGCATTTTGCCGTTTCTGCGCCCAGCTTGGCGTGAATAAGCGCAGGATGATTTCTTTCAAATTCATCCAGCTCCACTTCTAAATCGGCGCACCGACTGAGCATATCCGACATATTTTTCGCGTTATCGTGCAAAAGTCCGGCAATTGCGGCTTTCTCCGCATTCGCACCGAAAAGATGTGCCATTTCCACAGCGGTATCCCGCACTCCCAGACTATGAACAAACCGCTCAGGTTTAAGCATGGTTTTCAGTTTCGCCTCAAAATCCGGCACATCCTTATAAAGACCGTTGCGCTCAATAAATTCCTTCACGCAGTCCGGAACAAACCCGGAAATATCTTCGCCCTTTCGTACCCGTTTGCGTATTTCGGTGGAGGAAATATCTATCTTGCCGCCGTGAATCTGCTTTGCAAAATCCGACTGCACCCTTCCGCCGGTACGGTCGTAAACTAAAATTGTACACAGCTTCAGAATTTCCCCGGGTTGATACCACGTATCAAAATCCCGCAGAGAATCACCGCCTATAATAAAATACAGCTCGTCATCGGGATATAATTCCTTAAAATGCTCCAGCGCCGTCACTGTATAGGAATATTCTCTGCGGTTTACTTCCCAGTCGCACGGCTCAAAGCCGGGTAGTTCCGCAATGGCACGCTTTACCATTATATGCCTGATTTTCGCGTCGGTTATCCTTCTGCCGCGTTTATGCGGCGGATTTCCGCTGGTCAAAAATATCACCTTGTCAAGGTGATATTCCGTCATAGCAGCCTCCGCCATCTTTAAATGTCCGTTATGAATTGGGTCAAAGGTTCCACCCAAAATACCAATTTTTATCATTTTTTAGGTAACTCAATCTTTCTGTGCTGTTCCTTGCAGGCGCGCTTGTACAGCACGAACTTTGAACCGATAGCCTGCACCGCCTCCGCCTTAAGCTGCGCCGCCACTTGATTTGCGGTTTCCTTCGTATCCAGCATAGCCGTTTCCAGAATACGAACCTTAATCAGCTCCCGTGCCTCAAGAGCTGCGGCAAGCTGTTTTAGCTGTTCATCGCCGACGCCGCCCTTGCCTATCTGAAAAATCGAGTCTATTCCGTTTGCCAATCCGCGCAAGTATGCGCGCTGTTTACTTGTCAGCATGCGTCAATTTCCTTTCTTACGACCTCGCCTTTGCTTTTGCGCGCAGGTCGGTTTTAAGTATCCTCTTTCTCATACGCAAATTATGGGGCGTAACCTCCAGCAGTTCGTCATCCGCAATAAAGTCAAGGCACTGCTCCAGGGACATTTCCTTGGGCGGAACAAGCTTCAGTGCG
>JAQXUJ010000256.1 GCA_029219925.1 Clostridiales bacterium
CTTTATCAGTCCAAGGAAATGGCGCTTTTAAAAACGCACTACTACGGCGGAATAAAGAAATATCAGTGGACGGCAATGCCTCTTGCAATTCACGGCGTGTGCTATACAAAGGATGGGGAACAGATTGAAATTTGCATAGGAGAAAAGGATGACGACCCGGTATTCTGCATTACCGACCTGCTGCCGCATCTGTCCCAGGAGCAGATGTCTAAAAAGCTGGGAGAGGCAATCGAGGGTGAGGCTCTTAACATTCTTATTGGCGGCATGGGCGTAAATGACAGTGATATTGACGACAGTGTAAAATACAACATACTTAATATTCTGAGCATCTCTTACGGTATAACAGAGGAGTCGTTTTTGAGCGCCGAGCTGGAAATTGTTCCTGCGTATAAAGCTAAAAATGTGGGCTTTGACAGCAGCTTCGTGGGCGCTTACGGTCAGGACGACAGAGTTTGCGCATTCACGGCGTTAAAAAGTATTCTGGAGGTTAATGCTCCTAAGAGAACGGCGGTCTGCCTGCTTGTAGATAAAGAGGAAATCGGTTCGGTAGGAAATACCGGAATGCTTTCACGTTTTTTTGACATGGCAGTGGCGGAGCTGGTCGAAAAAATTAAGGGCAGCTGTGATATTGTGACCTTTAACAAGGTAATACGCAATTCGGCATGCATGTCCAGCGACGTAAGTGCCGCAGTAGACCCGAATTATGAAAGTGTGTTCGAAAAACAGAACTCCTCCTATGCGGGTCGTGGTATGGCGCTTATGAAGTACACCGGAAGAGGCGGAAAGTCAGGGGCGTCCGATGCTTCCAGCGAGTTTGTGCATGAAATTATTTCAATTATGAATAACAATAATGTCGTGTGGCAGACCTGTGAGCTGGGAAAGGTTGATAAAGGCGGCGGCGGTACCATTGCGATGTATGTGGCAAACCTCAATATGGACGTAATTGACTGCGGAGTCCCGGTTCTTTCCATGCACTCGCCGTTCGAAGTAACCGCAAAGGGCGACATATACATGGCGTATAAATCATATGCGGCATTTTATAAGGACAGATAAGAGGCAATTTAAAAGTCCCGTCTGCATGCTTCTGCAAAAAAATCCACCATCAAGGTGGATTTTTCTGTAGAATTTATAATGAATTCATAATAACACCGGTAACAGGCTTAGGGAAAACGCAAATGGACTTTGGCGGCATTTTATCCCCTGCCATTGCCATTGCGCGGATTTGCCAGGTTTTAACCGGATTAACCGCCAGCAGACAGCCGAAATCTCTTGAAAGAACTCGTTTAACGCCGTCGCTCACGCTTTTTGTGTAGTCTATTCTTTCGTCATAGTCCTTCTCGGTTATGCCGAGAATATCGCGCAGAATCAAATTATTTAACACCGATGTATCAAGAGAGCGGTAGACGTCGCTCTTATCGGGAATAGCCGCCTTTACCAAAGCACGGTTTTTAAGAGTCAGACGGTAAAAATACTTGTCGCCGCAGTACATTGCAATCCTGTTCTCAAGTGAAGTAGTGGAAATCTGCTTTTTTACGGTATCGGCAAATTCCGAGGTGTCGGTATCGACAATAATTTTCTCCACCTTGAAATTATCCTGACAGGACGCCACGAAAAAGGATTCGTTAAAGGGTTTATTGAATCTCACAAGCCGATGGAAGGGCAGCTGTACAATGCCGTCGTCATAGGCGTTGGTAAGCAGCGTCATAATATAATTATAAGGCTCCTTGCCGGTATGATTCGGGTTGTTTTTCATACACTCATTCCGATAGGCAAGAGAAGTTTCATAGCGGTTCTGTCCGTCGGCTATGTACAATGTATGGGGCGCAAGCGCCTTTACAATAAAATCAATTTTTTCCGGGTCGGTAATGCGCCACAGACGCTCGCGAGTTCCGTCGGGGACGGTAAAGCTTACGTCGGGCACGGTATCGGAAATTTCGGTCATCATTCGTGAAAGGTATTTCTCACTTTCGATGTACATGCAGTTTATCATGTTGAAATTTGCCTTTGTATGCGATAAAAGCTCATACCGGTCCTTCCTGTTTATCGGAGTTGTATCCTCGCAGGAAACCACATTATGCCCAAGATCCTCAAGCTCTAAGAGAGCAACAAAGCCTTTGTTGGTAAAGGACGAATGTCCGTAATCCGCTTCCTGTTCATATAAGTAAATGGCGGGCTGTTCATCACGAACAAGAATTTCATTTTTAATCCAGTCCTGCCAGTATGCTTTTGCGCGTGTAAACGGATTATCTACATCAGTGTCGGTGTCAAACCTCAGTCCCTTTGCTAGCCTTATGGCATTATACTCATGTCTGTTATAGAACTCTTTTTGTTCCGACGGTGAAATTGAGTCATAAGGGGGTGACATAACGCTGCCTAAATTTTCAATTTTATTCTGATTAAACATATATCCTCTGAAGGGTTTTATGTTTGCCATTGCAATCACCTCATAGTAATTATTGTATACCATAATTTTGAAGTAGTCAATATCATAATCATTACAAAAAAATAATATTTTTTTATGCAGATTGATGTTATAAACATCGCTGATTTACACATACTATGGGCGGAGAGTAAAATTAAGGTTGAGTCGAATGCATGGTTTTTGGCGGTGAGCCTTTAGGAGCTGTGTTTCAGACTGTAGTTTTATGAAAGGAGAAAGTTCACAGTTATGGTAAGCAATCAGGGATTTATAAAAGGAATGGCGGCGGGAATGGTACTCGGGGCATGTGCAACAATGCTTGTTGACCCTATTTCGGACAGGCAAAGGCATAAAATGCAAAAAAAGACCGAGGGATTATTCCGTAATATCGGAAACATACTTGATACGGCTGTAGACCTTATCCGATAAGCCGACGGAAATTATAGCGCAGTCGCAAATATGAGCGGCTGCCCGGCACGACTGATTTGTGCCGCGGGTGAATTTAATATAACTTCGGTACGGAGCTGATTGTATTAATGAGCAGAAATGGTGAACGTTCTGCCATAAATACATACGGCTCCGGTCTTTTTTTATAAAAATTTGACTTTAACCTGCCGTCTGTGGTATTATATTGCGTGAGGGGAGGCAATATTCATGAATAAAAAGACGGAAATTGATTTTTTGAATACGCTTTTTTGCTTGATGGTCATATTCATTCACGTAATATCTGCTCCGGTTACGGAGTTGGACAAAAGCAGTGCAGTGTATTTTGCGGTATTTGCACCATGGCGGCTGTCCGCATTTGTTGTGCAGGGATTTATATTTCTGAGCGGAATGAAGCTGTTTTTGAATTTTAACCCTGAAAAAAGGGTGGATTATGTAAAATATTACCGTCTGCGATTCGGGAAAATTGTTCTGCCGTACATTATCTGCGTATGCATATATTATCTGTATTTTCTTAGGAACGGATATTTTACAGGGGCGAGCGCAAGGGAGCTTATTTCGTACATTATTAAAGGCGACCTCGTTTCCCACTTTTATTTTGTGATAATAATTATCCAGTTCTATTTATTAAGACCGCTTTGGGACCTTATGCTGCGCAGGATTTCGGCTGCTGCCGCACTGATTGCGTCCCTGGCGGTAACGATACTTTTGCCGAGAATTTTCGGCGGCTTTGCGTACAATGATAGAATTTTCACAACATATCTGATATATTGGACAGGAGGCTGCTTTGCGGGCGCATATTACGAAAGGTTTACGAGTCTGCTCAAAAAGAACTTTGCAGCTGTAACGACAGTGTTCGCTGTTGTGACGGTGTGCGAGGCGGTATTTTCCTTTGCAGGCATGACCGGGAGAGCACGGTTACCGTTTTTGGAGGAGCTGCATGTGCTGTACTGTATTTCCGCCATAATTTTTATTTATGATGCCGCCCTCAGAATCGGAAGTGTGTTTATGAGGAGTAAAATTCTGAGGAAAATTAACGAAGCAAGCTATTATATTTACCTTATCCATTGCTTGTTTATTTACATTATAAACGGCTTTATGGAACGGATGGGCAGACTCTCAACGGCAGAGGAATTTTTTATACGCGCGGCGTTCACATATATTGTGTCATCGGCGATATGTATAATATATTTACATATAAAAAAAGAGACAAAAGTACGAATTGGTACTTTACAATAAAATAGGAGTGTGATATAATTCTACAAGTGAGTGACCGAAATGGGAGTGGGGGTAATAATGTGAAAAAAGAAAAGTCATCCATGACGGAAGGACCTATTTTTAAACCACTTGTTTTGTTTGCGATACCTTTGATACTAACGGGTATACTGCAGCAGCTTTACAATACTGTTGATTCCGTTGTAATAGGAAAATTCAGCTCCAGCTTTGCGCTGGCGGGTGTGGGAAGCAGCGCTTCTCTGATAAGCCTGTTGACCAATCTGTTTGTCGGTTTTTCCACGGGAGCAAGCGTGGTTGTGTCGCAGTATTTCGGAGCCAAGGACAAAGGCGGTATCGAAAAATCGGTTCACACTTCTGTAGCCTTATCTCTGATATGCGGTATAATCATGACATTTTTGGGCTTGTTAATTGCAAAACCTGCACTGATTTGGATGAAAACTCCCGATGATGTTTTACCGTATGCGGTAAAATACACCTCTATTTATTTTCTCGGAATAATCCCTACGCTTCTGTATAATTTTCTTGCCGGTATTTTAAGAGCAGTCGGAGATTCCCGGAGGCCTCTTTATTACCTGATTGTTTCAGCAGGACTTAATGTGGTGCTGAATCTTTTTTTTGTCATTGTACTGAAGATGGACGTTGAAGGCGTCGCCATTGCAACCATTATTTCTCAGTCGGTTTGCTGCGTATTGGCGGGTGTTCGCCTTATGCGTGTTAATGAGAATTACCGTATTGTTTTACGTAAAATCAGGATACATACTTCGTATTTGAATAAAATTCTCAGAATAGGTATTCCTACAGGATTAAACAGCTGCTTGTTTGCAATATCCAATGTTATTATCCAATCGACGATTAACGAATTCGGGGCCGCCGCAATTGCCGGATGTGCGGCGGCTGCCGCCGTGGAAAGCTTTGTATACATTTCAATGAATGCAATAGGCATTGCCGCCACAACATACGCGGGGCAGAATATGGGAGCAAAGCATTACAAGAGGATTGGAAAAGGAATGTATTGTTCCGTAATTTTTGTATCTGTGGTGGGATTTATTCTCGGGATAACGATGTGGGCGTTCGGAACTGATCTTATAGGTATGTTTACAAACGGTACGGATTCAAACATGGATGATATTATCCGCTTCGGTCTTGAAAGGATGGAGGTCATGGCGCTGGCGTACTTCCTGTGCGGGATAATGGAGGTCATAAGAGGAACGATACAGGGCATGGGCGAAAGCTTTGTTCCGATGATAATATCATTGATAGGAGTATGCGTACTGAGACTTGTGTGGATATACACCGTTCTGCCCTTCCATAAGACGATAGCCATGTTGTTTTTGTCCTATCCGATTTCATGGATAATTTCAGTAATTGCGCTTTATGTTTATTATAGGAAGATTTTAAAAAATTATAGCGGTGCAGAGGTCGGTGGTAAGGACTAAAAAATATCCCGTCAGATGTTACCATTGTCGGGATATTGTTAGTTTTAAAAACGTCTGCCTAAGGCTGTCTTAGTCGGCAATAAACCGGTTTGTTTTTTTGTTATAGCTGTAGCCGACTTTATTGACGGAGGCAAGAATGTCCTTTTCGTTAAGGTCTAAGTCATCGCATAGCGCTGACAAATTGGCATAGCTGTCCCGCAGCTTAGTATTAAGAACACTTACAAGTATCAGCGGATCTTTCGGAAGCACTATCTTTTTTCTCCTTTCCCTTTATTTGTGAGAGGATTATTCCGGCAAAGATCATGGCACAGCCGACGTAGCCCTCGGGTTTCATGACCTCATGAAGAATGAGCGCTCCGCCGATTGCCGAAAAGACACATTCGGTTGACAGCACAATTGCGGAAAGATTGGGGTCTGCGCCCTTCTGCCCTATTACCTGGCATGTATAAGCAACACCGGTTGACATTATACCCGTATAAAGAATAGGCAGGATATTTACCGAAACGCCCTGAAGTGTTATCGTTTCGGAGAAGGCGGCAAATATTAAATTCCATATACCGCATACTACAAACTGCGTAAAGGAGAATTTAAGGGGGCTGATGCCCGACTCCATGAAGGTATCAATCAACAGTATATGAGCTGCCCAGAATACCGAGCCTGCCAGAACAACGGCGTCACCGAAATCGATTTTGTCAAAGCCGCCGCTTAAAAGATAAAGTCCGCAGGCGGAAACAACAGCGGCAATCCATGTGTTAGCATGGGTCTTTCGCTTAAGGAATATACATCCTAAAAACGGAACAAGGACGGTATAAAGCCCTGTTATAAAGCCGGCTTTACCTGCGTTGTGGTTTATGCTTATCCCTTCCATCTGGAGTGCTGAGGCGATGAAGAGCGCGGTACCGGTAACGGCGCCGGTCCACAGAATTTTCGTGACCTTCTTTTTATCCGGCTTTTCCTTTTCAAACAGCAGTATGACCGGAATTAAAGATACGCTTCCCAAAAGAAAACGTATTCCGTTAAAGCTGAAATTGCCCAAGGCGTCATTTTCAACCGAGCATTGAGCAACAAAGGCAAAGCCCCATATTATCGCTGTCAGCAGCAATATAAATATCGATTTAATCTGTTTATTCATTGTAAAACTCCGTTCCGCCGCCCTGCATCGGCAAAATATTAATGTTTTCTCTTATACGCAGGGGTAGTAATAATAAGAGATTATGGCGCTCTTGTGCGTTCCCCGGCAGGTTTCTGCGAGGTTAGCCGAGTCGGCCGGAGATTGAAGTAAAATGGTTTTTAAGCTCTATCTCCTACACAAATCATCATTATACCATTTTACCACAAATCTTCCGTTTTTTCTATATGATTGAAATAAAATAATTGACAAAATATTGCATAAAATATGCTATTTGATTATAAATATTCACAAAAAGTGTATAATTATTTATGTTATTGCATAAATCCTCTTGACTTTTTTATGCATTTATGGGATAATTTTAGTATTATTTTTTGTATATTTATACATGAGGTTGAGCTATGAAAAAGATATTTGTGGACGGAAGTGCCGGAACCACCGGTCTGAGAATATTTGAAAGATTAAATAAGAGAGATGACGTGGAGCTTATAACAATAAGCGAGGAACGCCGCAAGGATTTGGCGAGCAGGAAAGCTGCGATAGAGTCGGCAGACGCCGCATTTTTATGTCTGCCCGATGATGCGGCAAGGGAGATTGCCGAAGCGGTGGGAAACAGCGGTGTTAAGATTATTGATACGTCCACGGCTCACAGAACAGAGCCGGGTTGGGCATACGGTTTTCCGGAGCTTTCGGTGGATTTTGAAAAAGCCGTAATGACGTCGGACAGAATTGCGGTTCCCGGCTGCCATGCAAGCGGATTTATTTCGCTGGTGTATCCTCTTGTTGCGGCAGGAATTATGCCGAAGGATTATCCGATTGTTTGTTATTCCGTAACGGGGTATTCCGGCGGCGGCAAAAAAATGATTGCCGAATACGAATCAAAAGACCGAAGCACCGAGCTTTCATCGCCGAGACAGTACGGTCTTGCGCAGAAGCATAAGCATTTGAAGGAAATGACAGCAATATGCGGTCTTAGCCAAAATCCGGTTTTCGCACCGATTGTTGCGGATTATTACAGCGGAATGGTGGTATCCGTTCCTGTTTTCACAAAGCTTTTAAATGGCAGTCCTACTGCGAAGCAGCTGCACGAGCTGTTTTGCGAGCATTACAAAAATCAGAAAATCGTGAAGGTAAATCCCTTAGGTGCCGATGGATTTTTGGGTAGCAATAACCTTGCCGGAAAGGATATTCTGGAAATCGAAGTTACAGGCAATGACGAGAGAGTGTTGCTTGCGGCGAGATTTGATAATCTTGGAAAAGGCTCGTCGGGAGCGGCTGTTGAATGTATGAATATGGCGTTGGGATTTGAACGGACAATGGGACTTGATTTATAGAAAGGTGATGCGGAATGAAGAAAATCAACGGAGGAATATGCGCCCCAAAGGGGTTTTATGCGGCGGGAATACATGCCGGAATAAGAAAGAATAAAAGCAAACCCGACCTTGCGCTGATTAAAAGCGAGGTCAGAGGTACGGCGGCAAGCTGTTATACGCAGAATCTGGTTAAGGGTGCGCCCATTTGGGTTAATAAAAAACATCTTGCAAACGGAACGGCACAGGCGATCGTATGTAACAGCGGCAACGCAAACACATGTAATGCGGACGGAATTGAAGTGGCGAATAAAATGTGCGCGGTTGTGGCGGAAAATACAGGGATTCCGGAGGACGACATAATTGTTGCCTCCACCGGAGTAATCGGTCTGCCTCTTGACGTAACGCCCATAGAAAAAGCAATGCCCGAGCTTGTGCGCAGTCTGAAGGACACAGGCAGCAGTGAAGCCGCAACGGCAATCATGACTACGGATACCGTAATTAAGGAAGCCGCAGTTGAGTTTGAGCTGGATGGCAGTGTGTGCCGGTTGGGCGGGATTGCCAAGGGTTCAGGCATGATTCACCCCAATATGGCTACCATGCTGGTTTTCATTACTACCGATGCGGCAATAACGAGCGAAATGCTGTCAAAGGCTCTGCTTGCGGACGTTAAGGATAGTTTTAACATGATAAGCGTTGACGGCGACACATCCACCAACGATATGGTTTCGGTCATAGCTAACGGTATGGCGGGGAATACACCGATAAGCACGGAAAATGATGATTTTACGGAATTTAAAAAGGCGCTTAACAAGGTGACGACCGAGCTGTGCAAAAAGATTGCCAAGGACGGCGAAGGTGCGAGCAAGCTGCTGGAATGTCGTGTTACAGGGGCGCTTACCGAGTCCGACGCAAAGATGACCGCTAAAAGTGTAATTACCTCTACGCTGTTTAAGGCGGCAATGTTCGGGGCGGACGCCAACTGGGGGCGTGTACTCTGCGCTATAGGCTATTCCGGTGCGAATGTGAATGTGGACGGTATCGGCGTGGTATTTTCATCGGCTGCCGGTTCGGTTGAGGTGTGCAGAAACGGAAGCGGTGTGAATTTCTCCGAGGAACTGGCAAAAAAAGTGCTTTCCGAGGACGAAATAATAATTGTAATCACCCTTTCGGACGGCAGCTGCAGCGCTGTTGCATGGGGCTGCGACCTGACATACGATTACGTAAAA
>JAQXUJ010000257.1 GCA_029219925.1 Clostridiales bacterium
CTGAAATTGCAAGAATGCAGACAAGAGCTGTTATCAGAGCCGCAATCAATGTTAAGAAGGCTCATCCTGACTGGACAATTAAGCCGGAAATCATGATTCCGCTTGTTGGTGATATTAAGGAATTAAAGTACGTTAAGGATATAGTTGTAGCCGCTGCCGACGAAGAAATCGCTGCATCCGGTGTTGCTATGGAATACGAAGTAGGAACCATGATTGAAATTCCTCGTGCTGCATTGACGGCTGATGACATTGCTAAAGAAGCTGAATTCTTCTGCTTTGGTACAAACGATCTGACTCAAATGACATACGGCTTCTCAAGAGATGACGCAGGTAAGTTCCTTGACGCTTATTATGACGCTAAGATTTTCGAGAACGATCCGTTTGCAAAGCTTGACCAGACAGGCGTTGGTAAGCTCATGGAAATGGCAATTAAGCTTGGCAAGAGCACTCGTCCTGAGCTTCATGTAGGTATCTGCGGAGAGCACGGCGGTGATCCTACATCTGTAGAATTCTGTCATAAGATTGGTCTTAACTATGTATCTTGCTCGCCGTTCAGAGTGCCCATTGCACGTTTGGCGGCTGCACAGGCTAAGATTAAAGAGGAAAAATAAGATTGCATACGGCATATATGCTGCAAAGAGTCCGATATTAATATCGGACTCTTTTATAGTATATATAGATATTACTTATAAATTAAAAGGACATATAATCCTTTTTAGGATTAGTGTCCTTTATTGTATTATTTTTCTGTATGCCGTTTATAAATAATCCACAATCCACGCAGGAGCAGATCAGCATCATATATAATGTCGTGATTGCAGTTTTCTATGATAGACTTTGACAATCCACCGGTGGCAACAACAGTAGTTTTTTCACCCAGCTCAGCCTCTATTTTATCAATCATACCGTCAATCATTGACGCATTTCCCAATATTGCTCCGCTCTGCATAGCGTCAATAGTATTTTTTCCTATTACGCTTTTAGGCGCTTCAAGGCTTATAGAGGGAAGAAGGGAGGTTTCCTTCGACAGTGCATGCTGTGAAATCATTATTCCCGGCATAATTGCGCCTCCAATATATGTTCCGCTTTTATCAATGACAAAAATAGTAGTCGCGGTGCCCATATCGATGAGTATAATAGGGGGTGGGAACTCGTTAAGAACGGTTACAGCGCCTACAACAAGGTCATTGCCGAGCTGTGACGGATCATCAAGGTCAACTTTAAGTCCTTCGCAGCCGTCAAGAGTAATGGGCTGCTTACCGATTACAAGCTCAACCGCTTTTCTGAGAGCCTTGTCAATAGGTGGCACAACTGAAGATATTATAGCACCCTCAAAGGAATTTACATCAATTTTATTAATTGTAAGAATATTTTTAAGCATTACGGCAAATTCCATATCCGTTTTTGAATGATTGGTTGTCAGGCGGCCGTCAAAAATTATTTTGCCGTCATCAATACAACCGATGACAATATTTGAATTTCCCACATCTAAAGCTAAAATCATAGTTTAGTATTACCTTTCTCAGAAATTTGTTTATAATAATTATACACTTTTCTGTAATTATTGTCAACGCTTATCGAAAAATGCCCGCAATGCATTTAAAATCACAAGTAAGCATACACCTACATCCGCAAAAACAGCCAGCCACATGGACGCAATTCCGAATATACCCAAAATCATTATTAAGACTTTAACAGAAACAGCAAACACTACATTCTCACGCAGCAGCAAAATTGTTCGTCGTGCAAGTCTGACAGCGACAGGGATTTTTTCAATATCGTCCGACATAATTACCGCATCTGCACTTTCAATTGCGGCATCAGTGCCTATGTTGCCCATGGAAATACCTAAGTCGGCGCATGAAAGAACAGGGGCATCATTAATGCCGTCTCCGATGAAAGCTGCTTTTGTCTTTCCGCGCCATTCCTTGAACTTTTCCACCTTATCCCGGGGCAATAGTCCCGCGTAATAGGGAATAGCAATCTCATCTGCCACATGTTTTGCATTCTGTTCAGAATCGCCGGTAAGCATTACCGACGATATTCCCAGATTTTTCAGCTCCGCGACTGTTTCCTTTGCCGAGGCCTTAATTTTATCGTCAACAATAATATATCCTGCAAACTTGTCATCAATAGAGATGTATACGGCGTTTTCCTCAACCGATTCGGCGCAGGTAAATGCGGCAGACCCCACACAAACCTTGTGTCCGTCAATTACTGCCAAAACGCCCTTTCCTGCAATTTCCCTATAATCTGTTATTCGTAAACGGTCTACAGCCTTTCCGTATGCACATACAATGGCTCTTGCAATCGGGTGGGAGGAAAAGCTTTCGGCATATGCTGCATATTCCAGAACTTGCGCTTTGATACCTGCAGCGGATATTCTTACTACTTCAAACCTGCCTTCTGTAAGCGTGCCTGTTTTGTCAAAGGCAACAGTTTTAATTTGCGCCAATTGTTCAAGAGAGTTTGAACCTTTTATAAGAATGCCGCTTTTGGATGCACGTCCTAGACCGGCAAAAAAAGTAAGCGGAACCGAGACAACCAATGCGCAAGGACAGGAAACAACAAGGAATGTCATAGCGGTATACATCCACCTGTACCAGTCTCCTGTTAAGACGGACGGAATAATTCCGATTAATAATGCAAGAATTACAACAATTGGAGTGTAAATTCTTGAAAAACGTGTAATAAACCGCTCAGAACTTGATTTTTTGTTTGCCTGTACCAACTCAAGTATTTTTGACGCGGTTGATTCGGAATATATCTTAGTAACTTTTATCTCAATGACCGAGTTTGTATTTATTGAGCCGCTCATGACCTCGTCGCCCTCTGTGACAGATACAGGGACAGCCTCGCCTGTCAGGGCAGACGTGTCCAGATATGCCGAACCTTTAACAATAACTCCGTCAAGGGGGATTTTTTCTCCCGAAGATACCTGAATTATGTCATCAACTGATACTTCTTCGCAAGGAACGGAAATAAATCCGCCGTTTCGCAGAGCACATGCAGAATCTGAACGTAAGTCCATTAGCTTTCCGATATTTTCCTTGGATTTGTCCACAGCATAGTCGGAAAGCATTTCTCCTATCTGATAAAACAGCATTACAGCAACCGCTTCCGGATATTTGCCTATTATAAGCGCACCGATAGTAGCAATACTCATCAGAAAGCTTTCATTGAAAATGTTTTTTATATCCCTGACGGCATCGATAAGAACATCATATCCTAAAATCAGATATGCAGCAAAAAATAATGCTTCTATACCGGAAATAACTGCGGTCAAAAACAACACTGCGCCCAGAATCAGCCTCACAAAAACCGGAAATCGCTTTTCACGGTGCTTATTGTTGCAACATTCGTTTTTATTCTTATCGTTTTCATGACAATCGTGACAGTGACAGCTCATAATAACATCCTCCTGTGAATATGTGAATAACTGTTCATATATTCATTATATCACAGTAACTTATCTCTGTCAATAGCAAAATCAAAAAAATCGGACGCACGTAAATTCGTGCGCCCGATTTTATAATGCCGAAATTCCGTTTAAGAGAACCTAATGTCATTTGCAATTAAAGGGCTTTCCATTTACAATGAAGTCAGTCTTTGTCACGGCAGCAGCCACGTGTAATCAGAGTAACAATTAATATTATAAAGAGAATTACAATTGCTGCAATTAAAATCGGGATAATAGTCCGTAAGAATACTGCAAATAGAGTTCCTATAAGAATACCTATGGTAAACAGGATTAGAGCAATAAGAAACGCAATCGCAATATTATACAATCTACAACACCTTGACGGGCATGTGCAGTTGTTATTTTCGGGCTCGGTTATTGGGCAATACATACATTCACCTCCTCAAATGAACAGCGCAAACAATACGCTTTCATAACATATTATGCATACGAGAAGGATTATGTTAACAAAGCTAATTCATGTCAATGAGCTTTTCCGCAAGGCATTTTAAAATATTTGCAGAGGATGCTGCCTGAATCATCAAATCATTCATTCTTGCAGGATCATTCGCCTCATTACTCAAAATCGGGCCGGCAATTTTGCTTGCCATCTCCGCAACGTAGCCGAAGGCCTTCTGTTGATTTACAACAAAGGATGCGTATATGGATTGTACCTTTTCCTTAGGAATATCAACGGGAATAAGCTTTTGAATGGTTGCAATATTAAGGGTCTGTTTAAGTATGCATATAATAATAATGTAGGCAATATGCGTACGGGAATACTTCTTTTTTTCGGGTGCAGGCATCATTTTCAGCTTAACGTAATTGTTAATCATAGGCTTGGTAATTTCAGACCCTTCACCCATTAAAAATCCTAACGTCTTGATATATCCGTTCACAATCTCAATTACCTGATCCATGTATAAATCAATTCCCGGAAGCTCCTCCCATGAGGGAAGGGAGTAGTTGGACAGCAGCAGAACACTTTCCTCAAAAGCACCCGCTATTTCCTTTTTGCTTTTGCACATATAAATTTCTCCTTTATGGTTTATAATAAAAGTATACCATTAATATAATCGGAAATCAATAATTATTTTATTTATATGTTGACAAAATCATGCATACCTGATAAAATAGTATTAAATACTACATTAAATAATAAATGAAACAGGTGATATGCATGAGCAAGAAGATTAAACGAATACAAAGCTTAGGGGAGGAGATTGCAAATGCAATTTCTCACGGCGCAGGAACTCTGCTGTCTGTGGCAGGGCTTGTGGTTCTAATCGTAACAGCCTGTACGCACGACATGGGTGCAATAGCGATTGTCAGCGCGGCACTTTACGGAGCAGGACTTACGATACTGTATACATCATCATCGCTGTATCACTCACTCACGAACATACGCGCAAAAAAGCTGTTCAGAATTTTCGACCATTGTTCAATTTTTCTGCTGATATTAAGCTCATATATTCCTATATTTCTTGTAGTTATTGGCGGTGCGCTTGGCTGGACCATGTTTGGAATAAGCGTGTTTTGTACAGTAATCGGAATAGTGTTTAATTCAATAAATCTTGAACGATGGGACAAAATTTCACAGGTGCTGTATATAATAATGGGATGGCAGGCAATTATTATAATTGTGCCGCTTTACAGAATTTTTGACACAACGGAATTTATTCTGCTTATAGCCGGAGGCGTCGCCTACACTGCCGGAGTAATATTCTACAGGAATAACCGACTGAAATATATGCATTTTATTTGGCATATATTTGTACTTATCGGAAGTGTTCTGCATTATTTTATGATTTTACATTTTTATATGAGGTAAAAATATGCTTAAAAATATAGTAAATAAAAATATTTACGGAAAAGAGCCACTGTTTAACGTAAGAGAAATATCCACTTTGAGAGACATGTTTGAGAGCAGCACAAAGCTGTTCAGCGAACGTATTGCATTTATGCAGAAGTACGGAAATAATATGCCGTATACAAAAATAACCTACAGGCAGTTCAGAACCGATGTTTATAGCTTTGCAACAGCGCTTATAAGCGAAGGATTACGAGGGAAAAAGATTGCTCTTATCGGTGAAAACCGATACGAATGGGCTGCGGCATATATGTCAATAGTGTGCGGCTGCGGTACAGTCGTGCCTATTGATAAGGAACTGACCGCAAACGAAATGAAATATCTTATTGAATTTGCGGAATGTTCCGCAATACTTTGTACAAGCGCAGTTTTAAAGCGTAATCCCGGGCTTTCCGATATGGACATTAAATGCATATGCATTGATACTGAATTTATAACGCTTTCAGAGCACGGAAAAAGGTTGATTGACGAAGGAAATCGAGATTTTGCGGAAGCAGAGGTCAAACCGGAGGATATTAATGCGCTGATTTTTACATCAGGGACATCCGGAACCCCAAAGGGCGTAATGCTCAGTCACAAAAATATCTGTACAGACATGATGAATATCTGTACAGTATTTAAGCTTACGAAATATGACCGAGTATGCTCTGTTTTGCCGCTCCATCACACTTATGAGTGTACCTGCGGATTTCTGTGTCAGATATATGCGGGAGCGTCGGTGGCGTATTGCCGAGGTCTTAGATATATGGTAAGCGATATTCAGGAAAGTATGCCTACAATGTTTTTCTGCGTTCCTCTGATTATGGAGGGAATTTATAAATCCATTAACCGAACAATCGAAAAGACCGGAAAAACAAAGAAAGTTAAAGCGGCAATGGCATTGTCCAAGGGCATGCTTAAAATGGGCATAGATATACGACGTAAGCTGTTCAAGGATATAATTGATAAATTCGGAGGAAGGCTTAAGCTGCTTTTGGTTGGTGCGGCACCGGTAAATGGTGACATAATGCAGTTTTTTACTGATATAGGAATAACATGTATACAAGGCTATGGTATGACGGAATGTGCCCCGATTATAGCCGAAAACCGCGCCTCGCATTATCGAAACGATTCGGTTGGCATGCCCTTGCCGGAGCTGTCGCTGCGGATTGATAATCCTGATGAAAGGGGCGTTGGAGAGATCGTGGTAAAAGGCGAAAATGTAATGTGCGGTTATTATAAAAATCCCGAGGAAACCGCAAAGGTACTGAAGGACGGCTGGCTGCACACCGGAGATATGGGATATTATAGGGACGGTTTTTTATATATTACGGGACGGCTGAAAAATCTGATAATAACATCAAACGGTGAAAATATTTTTCCGGAAGAGATTGAAATGCAGCTTTCAGATTCGCCGTATATAAGCGAATGTATGGTTTATCAGCAGGATAATGTCATAATGGCTCAGATATATCCGGATTTCGATGAAATATCAAAACTCCTCGGAGAACACTCCGAGGAGGATTTTGAAAAGCTTTTAGGTGAAGAAATTAAAAAAATAAACAGCAGAAATCCATCATATAAAGCAGTAAAAAAGTTTATTATCCGAAAGGAAGAGTTTGTGAAAACAACTACCAGAAAAATTAAAAGATA
>JAQXUJ010000258.1 GCA_029219925.1 Clostridiales bacterium
GGCGTGTTTTTTCTTGCAGACGTTGACCACAATATCCTCAAGCCGCGCATTTTCACCCACAATCATGCCCTCATATACCTCAACTCCCGGACCGATAAACAAGGTTCCACGCTCCTGGGCGTTAAAAAGTCCGTAGGTAATGCTAGTGCCGTTTTCCCATGCAATGAGCGTGCCACGGTTTCTCGGCTGAATATCACCCTTATACGGCTCATATTTTTCAAGAATACTGTTAATAATTCCCGTTCCCTTAGTGGCGGTCAGCATTTCGCTTCTGTATCCGATAAGACCGCGGGATGGAATTAAAAACTCCAGCCGCGTATAGTTCTGCGCCGTCGGCTCCATGTTCACCATTTCACCACGCCTTGCAATCACGCTGTCCATGATAACCCCCGTAAATTCATCGGGTACGTCCACTGTAAGCCGCTCAACAGGCTCGCATCTAACACCGTCGATTTCCTTATAAATAACCACCGGATTTGAAACCTGAAATTCATATCCCTCACGGCGCATATTCTCGATAAGCACCGACAGATGCAGTTCACCGCGTCCCGAAACAACAAACGCCTCGGTGGAATCGGTTTCCGCAACCCGCAGGCTGATATTGGAATCAAGCTCCCGAAACAGCCTGTCCCGCAGATGACGGGAGGTTACAAACTTGCCGTCCCTGCCGGCAAACGGCGAATCGTTCACGCTGAAGGTCATGGACAAAACCGGCTCGTCAATTTTAACAAAGGGCAGCGGGTCGGGATTATTGACATCGCACATGGTATCACCGATATTAATGTCGGTAATACCCGAAACGGCAACCATGTCGCCTGCGCCGACCTCCTCCACCGTATCCTTTGCCAGTCCGTCGAAGGTGTACAGCTTGACTGCTCTGCCGTGCAGCTGCTTTCCGTCCGGCTTGCACACAATCAGCGGCATTCCGGTTTTGATGCTGCCGCGCTGAATTTTTCCCACGGCTATGCGGCCGGTATAATCATCATAATCAATATTGGAAACCAACATCTGGAAGGGTCCGTCGTCATCACAGTCCGGACAAGGGATTTCGTTCACGATAAGCTCAAAAAGCTCCTTCAAATCAGTTCCCTGATACTCCGGGCTGTACTGAGCTGTTGCCCAGCCGTCCCTGCCCGAGGCAAATATAACCGGCGTATCAATCTGTTCCTCACTGGCGCCCAGGTCGATGAACAAATCCAGAACCTCGTCTACAACCTCATAGGGCCGCGCATTGGGTCTGTCCACCTTATTCACAACGATTATGGGTTTCAGATTAAGAGCCAGCGCCTTGGACAGCACAAATCTCGTCTGCGGCATACATCCCTCAAAAGCGTCAACCAGCAAAAGAACGCCGTCCGCCATCTCCAGTCCGCGTTCAACCTCGCCGCCGAAATCGGCATGTCCCGGCGTGTCTATTATGTTTATTTTCACATTTTTATAGTTCAGCGACGTATTTTTCGCAAGAATTGTAATTCCACGTTCACGCTCCAGGTCGTTGGAGTCCATCACCCGCTCCGCCACCTGCTCGTTGTCACGGAAAATACCGCTCTGCTTCAGCATTGCGTCAACCAAGGTGGTTTTGCCGTGGTCAACATGAGCGATAATTGCGATATTTCTTATGTTTTCACGATTTGTCATTAAAAATCCCCCAAAAAAATCATTACATTTTATTTTATCACATTTTTACATTTTATACAAGAGCAATTTTGACAAAATTACAGCGTATAAACCAATGTTTATTGTGTATTCACAATATTTAAAAGGCGTGCCGACAAACTATCGGCACGCCGGACAAGCCTTTCTCGCAAGGTGCGGACGCATATTTTTCGGATACCTGACCGCAGCACAGCACGGTTACCGGCTATCTTATATTGTAATTGTTCAAGTCAAGAGTTACCTTCATGGTAACAGCATGTGAACCCGGAGGTCCGGCAAAGGGCGAAAGTGCGACCACCACGGTGTTTTTCCCGGTTTTTTCCATGGAGGCTTTTGTATGGAGAGTCGAGCCGCCGTACACTCTGCTGTAACCGCCGGTTTTCTTCACCGCCACGTACGCCACCTCAAAATTATCCTCCCCATCGGGATATTTCAGGCACTTAACGGCAAGGAAAATAAAGTCCTCAGTTTCGAGCCTGTCGATGATTTCATAGTTTTCTCCGTCGTCCAGCAGCTTCATTGCTTCATCTGCCGAGGGTGCCGGCGTTACCAGTGCGTCCGTTTTTTCTCGTAACAGCTCCTGCTCGGTTAAATAGCATATACTCGAAAACGTCCCATACTCTTCATCCTTCTCCACATACATTAAACCCACACGGATTTTCTCTTTTCCGTCGTCATAATAAAGAGGCTTCAGCACATTGGGCCGTGCTTTAAACTCATCGCTTATATCCACCGTCGTTACATATCCGCTGTAATCGTTCATTCGGTCAAATTCCGCAGTTATAACGTTATCATTGATGTTAAACGCAACGTTCGGCGTTTTTTCCACAGAGTAGAAATTGTATTGGTTGCTGATAAAATTAAGGGAGATAATACGATTATCAGCGTCCCACGTGTAGGTACAGCGATATTTTGAATATCCCAGCTGCTCATTCTCGCTTGTTCCGTCAAGCTGTCCCAGGTCCTCGATAGTTACTGCGGTTTTGCCGCCGATATTCATCCCCCGGATTTCCGAACCGTTTACAATCACCTTTATATCGCTTTCATAAACGTCGCCTACAATACTTCCCACCGTGCCGCGCTCCACGGGAATATCTCCCATATATTCCGGCGAGCTCATGCTCACGGTCAGCTTACGGGTACGGTCATCATAGCTGTTAATGTATGCGTATCCGTCTTCGGCAAGGTCTTCAAGAACTATTGCAGTTCTGCCGCCGATGTTATAGGACGGCACAGGTTTTCCGTTAATCTCGGCAAGAATATCTGTCGAGTAGATTTTTCCGATAATATCGCCGTTTACGGCATGTGCGGCTCCTGCAGAAAGGAGCAGCAGCGAGCATAAAAATGCTATTGTTTTCTTCATGTCATTTTCCTCCTTTTGTTTCGGACAGCCTTTTCAGCGTTGTCTGTATAACGGCAAACGCCTCCTCCGCAGATGAAATATTGTCAACTGCCTCCTCAATCGGGCAAAACCCCGTACCTGCCCTGTTTTTTATTGCGGGAACATGGGTTTCGCAGCAGGCATGTATTCCATACTGCTCAAAAACAGCCTGTGCCTTTTCGCTCATAATTTCCGCCCATACGTTTTTCACTCCCATAAGAACATACAAAAAGGCGGCGCCCTTCCCGACCACACGGTCGGCGGCGGAAAATCCGGCATAGCTTATGCCCGAATTAATAAAGTCAAGAAGCGGCTTAACGCCCCTTTCCTGCGAGGTATAAATCCGGTCTTTAAGGACAAGTACACAGGTGAAACCGCTCTCCCTCAAATATTTAACAGCAGTATCCAAATCCTTCATATTTACTTTGCCCGTCCTATAATCTTCACAAAGTACGGCACAAGCAGAATCTGCAAAATCACTCCCGGAAGTCCCGCCGCCATACCGGCAAAAGCCGCAGCGAAGGGTTTATCCGTAAACACCGACGTCAGAACCACAGCCGCCAGGACACGCATAAGCCTGCCTAAAGCCTGAACGGACATTACCTTCAATATGGGGCTGAGCTTTGTATTCTTCAAAAGTCCCGCAAAAAATCCGTAACCCGAAATTTCCGCCGCAATATACGGCAATAGGGCGGAAGCGGGCATACCGGTAAGCAGAAACCCGGCTATGGGCGCCGCAAGTCCGGCGGCAAATCCCGCCCATGGACCCAGGCAGAATCCCAAAATCATAACGGGAAGATGCATAGGCAGAAGAATTTGCCCAAGAGCCGCATTTGTCCCCGTAAGCTTACCTATAAGATGCAGCAGCTGGGGCAAAATTACCGACGCCGCCACTGTGATTACAATATACATTACCTTCTCGCAAAAGGCATAAATTTCCAGTCTTTTTTCCATTTTTTTCCTCCGATTCCATTGTCCGTGACCGACGGCACAGACTGCGGCAAGCAAGCGATAACCGCCCAATGCGCCGAAGTCACATAATTTTAAAACAACCCGTTTATTTTCTTTACCTTAATTCATGGGCTATTTGTTCAAGATTTTTTCTTATTTCAATATGCTGCGGGCAAATCCTTTCGCAGGCACCGCATTTTATGCACTCTGATGGCGGCGTACCCTCGGGAAGATTTCTTTTTGCCTCGGCGCGGGTTACCTTTGCGGCAAGAAACTCGTTGTATGCCGAAAAAATCTGCGGAATTTTGATATGCTTGGGGCAAGGCTCCTTACAGTATTCACACGCCGTGCATTTTATCTGCTTAACCCTGCGGATTATTCCACGCACCTTATCTGCCGCCGCCTGTTCCTCATCGTTCAGTGGCACAAAATTGCTCATGGTTTTAATGTTATCCTTCATCATATCCATATTGCCCATTCCCGAAAGAACCATAAACACCTCGGGATAAGACGCAGCATAGCGAAGGGCATAGGAGGCATAACTGCCGCCTCCGAGATCGTTGAAAACACGAGCGCCCTTTTCCGGAAGGTCGGCAAGCACACCGCCCCTTACCGGCTCCATAACGATAACCTTTTTGCCGTGTTTGACCGCCACGTCATAGCATGCCCGGCTCTGCACCTCCGGGTCGTCGTAGTCAAGATAGTTAATCATCAGCTGTACTGCTTCAATACAGGGATTTTCCGTAAGAATCATATCCAGCACGTCCGCCGTATCATGGAAGGACATGGCAATATGTCGGATTTTACCCTGTTTTTTTAGTTGTTCAACAACGGCAAAGGCATTGCAGTCACGGTATTTGGGATATATCTGTCGGGACAGGGCATGGAAAAGATAAAAATCAAAATATTCCACACCGCACAGCTTCAGCTGACTCTCGAAAAATGGTACAATATCCTCCTCTTTTTCAAAATACGGGTCGGACAGCTTATTTGCAAGTATAAATTCATCACGCTTATACCGTTTGGCAAGACAGTCGCGTATTGCCGTTTCGCTTTTTCCGCCTATGTACCCGTGAGCCGTATCGAAGTAATTAAATCCCGCTCCGATAAATGCGTCAATCATTCGATTAAATTCAGCATAATCCACCTCGTCTCCGTTCATGAGAAGGCGCATACAGCCAAATCCCAGCTTTTTCTTAACTTCATTAAACCTTGTTCCCATAAAAACCCCTTTTCCTCTTTTATATATTTTTCGTCATATCCCCGGCGGCGTGTGCTAATCCGCAGGGTTTTTATTCCATATAATTATCCTGACATAATTATACCACAGCGATAAATAACCGTCAATATTAAATTATGCTAAATGACACATCATATTTTCCCGGCATAAAAAATATTTTGTCTCAGACATACAGAAAAATGTTCCGATAAAATCTTATTGTTATGAATCAGGGCAAAAACAAAAACAGGGCGCTATTATTAAACAACACCCTGTTTTAAATTCAGTTATTCATAAAACGCATCAAAAACGCTCTTGTTTCAGGTTTTTGAGGATTGGTGAAAATCTGTTCGGGAGTTCCCTCCTCGCAGATAACGCCGTCGTTCATGAAAACGACATGATTGGAAACATCTCGGGCGAACGCCATTTCATGTGTTACAATAATCATTGTAAGCCCTTCCTTTGCGATGTTTTTGATAACCTCCAGCACCTCACCCACCATCTGCGGGTCAAGAGCCGAGGTAGGCTCGTCAAACAAAATAACGTCCGGCTTCATCGCAAGCGCTCTTGCAATTGCAACACGCTGTTTCTGTCCTCCTGACAGCTGGCGGGGCTTTGCGTTGATATAGGGCGCCATTCCCACCTTTTCAAGATAGAACATCGCCTCTTTTTTTGCCGTTTCCTTATCTGCCTTGAGAACCTTTCGCTGACCTATCATACAGTTTTTCAGAACCGTCATATTTTCAAAAAGATTAAAGCTCTGAAAAACCATTTCCACCTTAGCACGGTATGCCGGTATATTCTTTGTTTCGAGAATATTTTTTCCGTTATATACAATCTCGCCGCCGGTCGGCTCCTCCAAAAGATTTATACACCGCAGCATAGTGGATTTTCCCGAACCGGACGAGCCTATAATACAAGTTACGTCGCCGCGGTTAACCGAGAAGTTAATATCCTTCAAAACGGTATTTTCCCCAAAGGATTTCTTTAAGCCCTTAATTGAAATAACAGTTTCGCTCATTGATTACCCTCCTTTGCCGCCGGACCCTCGCCGGGCATATCCGACGATTGATACATCGTATACGAAGAAGGTCCGTCAATTTTGCTTTCAGCAAATTTCAGAATCCGAGTAACGGTAAAGGTAAGGATAAAGTATATAACACAGGCAACAACATATGTTTCAAAAATCGACCAGGTCATTTTTGAAATTTTTGCCGTGAAGAAATACAGCTCGGTAACGCCGATAACGTTCAGCACCGATGTATCCTTAATATTAATAACAAACTCGTTGCTTATTGCGGGCAGAATATTCCGCATAGCCTGCGGCACAATAACGTTCACCATAGTCTGCCAGTGATTCATGCCTATAGAATACGCACCCTCGAACTGTCCGCGGTCAATAGAAATAATTCCGCCGCGCACAATTTCCGCCATATATGCACCGGTATTTATCGAAACAATGAAAATACCCGCGGGAATAAGCGGTAAAGTTTGACCGTTATTCATAAACGCATAACCCCAGAAAATTACCATGGACTGTACCATCATAGGCGTTCCTCTGAAAATTTCGACATAGACGCTTATAATGATATTCACTATCTTCAAAAGGCATCTGACAACGGGATTTTTCGACGTCGGTATCGTCCTTACAATGCCGGTGATAAGACCGATTATCAAACCTACCGTAGTGCCGACCAGGGCGATAAGCATTGTATAGCCCACGCCCTGGAGAAAATAGCCGCGATATTTAACTAAAATGTTTATTACTTCATTTAAAAAATCAGTCATATAAAATTACCTGCCGAATATTATTCCTCGGAGGGCGCAATCTTAACCATTTCAGACATCAGCTCTCTCTGAGCGTCCTCGTCAAAGCCCTCCAGTGCGCCGTTAATCTGCTCCTTCAGCTCCGAACCCTTCTTAACGCCTACCGCAATGCTTACGTCGTCGTCTGCAACGGAGAACCCGGTCTTATTGTTTTCAAAGGCAACGTAGCCATATGCCGGATCCTCGCAGACCGACATAGCCGTAGGCTCCTCTGCAACGTAACCGTCGATTGTTCCTGCGCCGAGAGCAATGAACATTGTTGAGAAGTCCGCAAGTTCATTTATCTGCGCCTGTGTCTGTTCGGTCAATGCCTGGAGATGGAAGGTTCCCGACTGAGCGGCAATCTTCTTATCCTTCAAATCTGCCAATGTTTTCACATCGGAAAGACCGTCTTTTTTGGTTACGATAACAAGGTTTGAAGTATAGTAATTGTTTGAAAAATCAATTTTTTCCTTTCTTTCCGCCGTAGGGCTCATGCCGGCGATAATCATATCCAGCTTACCCGACTGTACGCCCGGAATAAGGCTGTCCCACTCATAGGAATAGATTTCAAGGTTTTTTCCCAGAGCTTCGGCAATCTTCTTTGCCACCTGAACGTCATATCCGTTTGTATACATGTTATCCACATTGGAAATAGGAACGGCACCGTTTGAATCGTTAGCCTGCGACCAGTTATACGGAGCATAGTTGCACTCCATACCTACGCGCAGAACGCCGTCATTATTATTTGCGGCTTCCTCCTGATTTGAGCCGCAGCTGACCAAGCTCAGTGCCATAACTGCCGCAAGTAAAATTGAAGTAAGTTTCTTCATAAATTTCTACCACCTTTTGTAAATTTGATATTTGAATTAAGCTCACGCTTAACACACACAAAAAACCGTGAACGTCCATAGTTAAACGTGCACGGCTTAAACACCACGGAAACTACGGATAGCGCCTCACACATGTGACAGTCCGCAGCATATTCTGATGCGGCCCAATATACGGCTTACGGGTAATAATACGTATATTTCGGCGATACTTCCTTTCATGCAGCTCCGGTCACCCGCCGTACAAGCCGCCCTACTGATAAGCATCGCGCCTCTACCATTAGTTATTTGTCTTTTTGCATTATCTCACATTTTTAAATAAATGTCAATACCTATAATAAATTTTTATCAAATTATTTCCGCCGCAGAGGAATTACAAAATGCCTATTGCCAGAACCTCCGCCGCAAACAGCGCGTCCACCAGCAATGCTGAAATATATTTGCCGCAAAGTCCCATATAATAAAACAGCTTAAAGGGCATAAATATATATGTATAAAGAGGCTCAAAATTCATTACCGCCGCCAAAGACGTAACAATTGTAAGCATTCCCACCGCGAAAAAATTGGTGCGGTAAAATATTCCCGTCAGCTCACCGCAGTACCTGCGGTATGCCCGCAGCGCGATAAACTGCCATATAAGGTTTAACGCCAGCATTACTGCCGAGATAATTGCGGCAAAAGTATAATTCCCCGGCAGAATACCGGTCATACACATTACCGAAACTACGGTGGATAAGATAATCTCAGCCCCGAACAATTCGGCAAGTCTTCTGAAAAGAAACGGCATATCAACACCTCTTTTTTTGTAAAGTTGTTCAATATTAAATATAATAACGCATCTGCACAATTGTGTAGGCAGCAAGGCCGCAAAGGCTTGTTTCACAAGACTTTATGCGTATATTATATCATAACAATTACACAAATTGCAATAGTTTTTTTCTTTTTTTATGGTTCATTTCAACAAAAATTAGATTTTTTAGGAAAGCTATTGACAAACTTCGGCAAGTCATATATAATATCCACAAGAATAGATTAGTTCAGATAAGATTAGAAAAGATTAGATTAGCTGTTTTTTAATATGGTGAATTTGTATTACCGCTGAACTTTTTCTGTTCGACGGTATTTTTTATTAAATTTTAAAAGAAAGGACTGATATTATGAAAATACCATACAAAATCTATCTTGAAGAGTCGGAGCTTCCGAAGCAATGGTATAATATGCGTGCGGACATGAAGGTAAAGCCCGCGCCCATACTTAATCCGGGAACCTTAGAACCGGTTACGGCAGAGGAGCTTTCGGGAATTTTCTGTGAAGAGCTTGTAAAGCAGGAGCTGGACAATGACACCGCCTATTTTGATATTCCGGAAGAAATTATGGACTTCTACAAAATGTACCGTCCGTCGCCCCTGACTCGTGCGTACTTTTTGGAGAAAGCCCTCGGCACTCCGGCGAAAATTTACTATAAATTTGAAGGAAACAACACCTCCGGCAGTCATAAGCTTAATTCCGCCATTGCCCAGGCATATTATGCAAAGAAGCAGGGCTTAAAGGGCGTAACCACCGAAACCGGAGCCGGACAATGGGGAACGGCTCTGTCAATGGCATGCTCCTTCTTCGGCCTTGACTGTAAGGTTTACATGGTAAAGGTTTCGTACGAACAAAAACCCTTCCGCCGTGAGGTTATGCGCACCTACGGCGCAACGGTAACCCCCTCCCCCTCCGACACCACCGAGGTAGGAAGAAAGATACTTGCGGAATTTCCGGGAACAACAGGAAGTCTTGGCTGTGCCATTTCCGAGGCTGTCGAGGCGGCAGTTTCACATGAGGGATACAGATATGTGCTTGGCTCGGTACTTTCCCAGGTTCTTCTGCACCAGTCGGTAATAGGCCTGGAAACGGCGGCGGCGCTTAAAAAATACGACATAAAGCCGGACATTATTATCGGATGCGCCGGCGGAGGCAGCAATCTTGGCGGCTTAATTTCGCCGTTCATGGGCGAAAAGCTCCGCGGCGAAGCGGATTACAGAATTATTGCCGTTGAGCCTGCATCCTGTCCCAGCTTTACCCGCGGAAAATTTGCATACGATTTCTGCGACACAGGCAAGGTATGTCCTCTGCAGAAAATGTATACCTTAGGCAGCGGCTTTATTCCATCCGCCAACCACGCCGGCGGTCTCAGATACCACGGCATGAGCGGTATCCTGTCGCAGCTTTATCACGACGGATACATGGAAGCCGTTTCGGTTGAACAGACAAGCGTGTTTGAAGCAGCGCAGCAGTTCGCGAGGGTTGAGGGCATACTTCCCGCTCCCGAAAGTAGCCATGCAATCCGCGTTGCCATTGACGAGGCGCTTAAGTGCAAGGAAACGGGCGAGGAAAAAACAATCGTATTCGGTCTTACCGGCACGGGATATTTTGATATGGTCGCATATCAGAAATACAACGACGGCGAAATGTCCGATTATATTCCCTCCGATGAAGAGCTTAACGCAAGTCTTTCCGCGCTTCCCAAGGTTGACTGATGACGGCACGCGCAAGAATTACGCCGACCTACACCGCAGCAGAATTTCTTTCTGCTGCGGTTCTTTTTTCTCCAAAAATATGCAGTTGATTTCATCACCGTATTTTGATATACTGTACTTATACCCCCGCACCGGCAGAAATGTCGCCGAAAGCGGGCGCACGGAACAAATTCCGATTATTTTTTACATTTTCGCAAAACTTCTTATATCCTGCAAACCTCTCTGCAATGCCATTTCCGGCAAAATCATTTCAGCTATTGCAGAAAATTTACCTAATGTGTCAAAAAAACAAAAATACCAATACCGCAATCTGATGTATAATGCAATTGTACAAAAGAGAGCGAAGCGAAGGGAGCCGCTGAAGCTATGAATAAAAGACAAACCGCTGTTTTAAGACTTCTGTATAAAAACAAAAATTACATGACAGTCGCG
>JAQXUJ010000259.1 GCA_029219925.1 Clostridiales bacterium
TCATAAAGCTGAAATATACGCAAATTTAGTCGTGTAAAATGGTTCTGCGGAAAATGCTGTGTAAGCAATATCTGACAAGTTTTGACAAGGCGAAAATTACAAGTATAAGCTTAATTAATGCCTGCTGAATAAATAAAAAACGGTATTACACAAGAAAACTTATCGCAATAAGTGTGCTTTAGCACACTTATTGCGATAAGTTTTTGTGGTAAAATAACAAATTTAAGCAAAAATATTGACAAATAAAAAAGATTGGGTTATAATTTGACCATAATAATTCTTGCAAAGAAAATCGACAGACAAAGGTGTCTCGCACGGGACGCTTTTGTCTGTCGATTTATTTTATATCAAAAAGGAAGTGTTACATATGGCATCAATGAATAATACGGAAATTATGCTTAAGGACATAGGAATGGTCTATCGCACAAATGACGGCAGAGACGTAACAGCCCTTACCGGCGTTACCCTTGATATAGAAAAAGGCGAATTCGTTTCTCTGGTAGGTCCATCCGGATGTGGTAAGACAACACTTTTAAGAATCATCGCTGACTTGCTCACTCCGTCATCCGGAGATATTAAAATATCGGGTGAAAGTCCCCATGATGCAAGGTTAAAGAGAAGATACGGAATCGTATTTCAAAGTGCGGTGCTTTATGAATGGCGAACAGTAAAGAAAAATGTTATGCTTCCGCTTGAAATAATGCATGTTCCGCTCAAGGAGCAAAACGAACGTGCAGAAAAGATGCTTGAGCTTGTCGGGCTTACCGAGTTTGCAAACCATTATCCGCATCAGTTATCGGGCGGTATGCAACAGAGAGTCGGAATTGCAAGAGCACTTGCGATTCAACCGGAAATTCTATTAATGGACGAACCGTTTTCTGCATTGGATGAATTTACGCGAGAAAAACTGCATGTTGATCTTCTTAAGATATGGAGAAAGACAAACAAAACCATTGTTTTTGTAACGCATAATATTCAGGAATCTGTTTTCTTATCCGATAAGGTGTGCGTTCTCTCGCCTCACCCGGGCAGACTCTCGGCAGTAGTTGATATAAACCTGCCCCGTCCGCGAACAATGGAGATGAAAAGCACACCGGAATTCACTGAATTGGTAGCAAAGGTAAGAAACAGCTTTGAAGGTGTATAACCTGTTTGTTTGGAGGTGAAATTTATGAAAGGCATAAAAAGGATTGCCGATAAGAAATACTTTATGACAGCTCTATGGATTTTTCTTATTATAGCAGTTTGGGAGATGTTTGCATTTATCGTCGCAGCAACTAAGAGAACTCCGGAAAATATTCTGCCGCATCTTTCGGGAATCATTGAATCAATTATCAGCGACAGAACAATAAACGGCGGACAGACCGCAATTCAAATGGTTATGACAAATGCGGCGGCAACCTTGTCCCGTGCCGGTATCGGATACATAATAGGAATCGTATGTGGCTTTGTACTTGCTCTTTTGATGAGTCTTTGGAAACCGATTGAAAAGATTGCATTTCCGTATCTTATGCTGATACAGATGATCCCGATTTTGGGTATGGCGCCGATTATAAACGCACTGACAGGCGACATAACCATGAGTCGTGTTGTAATAGCTGCAATTCTTACATTTTACCCGGTTGCAACAAACACTCTTGCAGGGTTTAAATCGGTAAGCCGAGAAAAACATGAACTTATGTATTCATATGCGGCAAACAAATGGCAGATATACATTAAAACAATGATACCGGCGTGTGTACCATACTTTTTTACAGGATTAAAAATTTCCGCACCTATGGCAATAACAGCATCAATTCTTGTAGACACACTGCAAGGCGGAATAGGACTTGGATGTCTTTTATCTCAGGCATTAAAGGGCGCTATGACAAGATATGTTTTTTGGCAGATTGTATTTTTCAGCGCAATAATCGGTATTTTGAGCTTTTCGGTAATGGGACTTTTAGAATATATCTTGTGTCCCTACAAAAGAAAAGCAAAATCGGAAAAGGAGTGATTTGAATGGTAAAAAAAAGGCTTGATTCTCTCACATCAATTCTTTATCCGCTGATATTTGGTGTTCTTATCGTCGTTATGTGGCAAACGGGAGTTTTGCACAAACTATTTAAAACGGATGAATACATACTGCCGTATCCTACTCGAATATTCAGCATTATTGCAGAAAACACAAGCAAGATTATGCCTAATGTAGGGGCGTCGATGTTCGTTATCATAATAGGATTATTATTAGGTTC
>JAQXUJ010000260.1 GCA_029219925.1 Clostridiales bacterium
TTTTGAACTGCCCTTCACCGAAGTGTTTGATATGGAAGGCTTGAGCGAAAACATGGAATGTGAGGTTACATATGATATTTGTGAAACTGAGGCAGTGTTGTCGAGAAATTCCGGGGGAGAAATGCGATGCGTTTCCTTGAATATGGACGTGGCAGTAAGCGTTCGCACAGAATGCCGTGAAGAGCTTTCTATGCTTTCAGATTGCTACTTTACCGACATCGCATGTGATTTGTCCTATGATGAATTGGAAACAGAAGAGGTAATTGAAAGACCGATATTCTCGGCGATGCTGAAAGAGATACTGCAAAAGGAGCAGGGAGCACCGGATATTGCGGGAGTATATACCGTATGCGCAAAGCCGTATATTACTGCAACACAAATTCAGAGCGGCCGTCTTGCTGTTTCAGGCAGAGCGATTGTATATGTTTTGTATATTACAGACAATACTCAGGTTCCTGTATGCAGTATAAATGAAGAAATACCCTTTAGTTATATGATTGACTGTGAAAATGCCGTTCGAGACGCAGAGGTGGAACTGGTGGCGGAATGCGAACACGTAAGCTATGCCATAAGCTCTGCCGGTTCTGTGGAGATACGATGCGGAATAAGTATATCCGGAAAAATTATAAAAAAATCAAAAAGGCGTGTTATAACGGATATTACTGCATCGGAGCTGCCGCAAAGGGACAGCGGAATTGTGATTTATTTTGCAAAAAGCGGCGACAGTATTTGGGATATTTCCAAAAGGTATCATGTGACCGGCGACAGCATTGTTGAATGCAATAATTTGGATGATAACTGTGAGATTACCCCGGGAGAAAAGCTGATTATTCCGATTTCCTGCTAATATTTATGAAAGCCCCATTTTGCTGTTTTGTGAAATGGGGTTATTTTTAAATAAAAATGTAAAATATACTTGACATTCTATAATATAAATAGTATAATGAAGTAAAGTTAACTTTACATATCATAGATAAAGGAGTGGTTAAAATCAAAAACAGGATTGAAGAAATTCGCAAATCTCAAGGGATACGGCAGGAGGATTTTGCAAAAAGGCTGGGTGTTTCAAGGCAGACCATCAGTTCTCTGGAAACCGGCAGGTATAATCCGTCAATTTTTTTGGCACACAAGATTGCCGTTTATTTCGGAATGACAATTGAAGAGATATTTATATTTGAAGGAGAGGATAATAATGAAATATGACAAAAAAATATATATAAGCATATTTTGGGTTCTTTTGGGAGCAATTTTAATTTTATGCACATCTTTAGGAAAGATAGATGATTTTTGGTCAGGCATGGGTGCAGGGGTACTGGTAATAGGCATTTTGCAGATAGCGCGCCAAATCAGATACAGAATAGACTTCGAGTATCGTGAAGAGGTTGATACTAACATGAGTGACGAGCGTAACAGGTATATTGCCAATAAAGCATGGGCATGGGCGGGATACACCTTTGTTATTATTTCGGCAGCAGCGATTATTGTTATGAAAGTCGCCGGACGTGATGAGCTTATCAAAATTACAAGCGGCGGAGTATGCCTGATAGTTTTATTATACTGGATATTCTATCATTATCTCAGAAGGAAATATTAATATTTCATATTTATTTGCAATTTTAGGAAAAGTGTGTTATAGTAAGTATGTTGTGTACCGCTGTATAAAGCTGTGCGGCGGTACCGATTGATTTTTCCATGCTCGGAGGAAGGATAATGACGCGAAACAAATATAAAGTTCTTGTAATCGAGGATGAAAGCAGCATACACGGGCTGATAAAAACAATTTTATCCTCCGGCGGCTATCAGGTTATTTCGGCATATACATGCTCGAATGGGTTGATGCTTTATACCTCTCACCAACCTGACTTGGTTATCCTTGATTTGGGCCTCCCGGATTTAGACGGCACCGATTTTCTGCGCCGGGTAAGAGAAGATTCTCTTACGCCTGTTATAATTTTATCGGCAAGAGCGGGTGAAAGCGACAAGGTAAACGCTCTGGACATGGGAGCTAACGACTATATTACAAAGCCTTTCGGTGCAAATGAATTTCTGGCAAGAGTGAGGTCTGCCTTGCGTTTTTCACCGAAGTGTATAAATTCGTGCAAGACTCCGAAGCAGAGGTTTGAATGTAACGGAATGGTTATCGACTACGCTGCAAGACAGGTTTTTATTAACCTGAATGAGATTAAACTTACGCAAACCGAGTATAATATAATTGCGCTGTTATCCCGTAATGCCGGCAGGATACTTACATATTCGGGAATTATTAAAGAAATATGGGGATATAACGATATAAACAGCGTAAAAAAGCTTCAGGTTAATATGGTTAACATCAGAAAGAAATTCGGTTCAGAACCGAATAATTATATTGTAAATGAGCCGGGAGTGGGATATAGAATGTTCGCCGGTGATTTGGAGGGTGAAACATGATAAGAATAATAAGAAGGCAATCGCCGGCGAGAATAATTGCGTTCGGATTTGCTTCTTTGATTTTATTCGGAAGCTTTTTGCTGATGCTCCCGTGCAGCATACGGGACGGAGTTACGCTGCGGTATATCGACGCCCTGTATACGTCCACAAGCGCGGTTTGTGTAACCGGTCTTATTGCTGTTGATATAGGCGATACGTTTACACCCATCGGTCAGTGTTTTCTTGCATTGCTGATACAGATGGGCGGTCTTGGAGTTACTACCGTGGGCGTGGGAATTATTCTTGCTATGGGAAAGCGCGTTGATATAAAGAGCAGAAGTATTATTCAGGAAGCTATGAATCTTAATTCCGGAAAAGGTATGGTAAGGCTTATTCGCAGCATTTTCTTTGTGACTGTGTTATTTGAAACAATAGGTGCTGTTCTTAGCCTGCTTGTCTTTATAAAGGATTACCCCTTTCCGTCAGCGCTGGGAATAAGTATTTTTCATTCAATCGCGACTTTTAACAATTCCGGATTTGATATTCTTGGGAATTATCAGAGTCTAATACCATATCGTGATAATATATTATTGAATATTGTAACCTGCGTTCTGATTTTCTTTGGCGGAATCGGGTTTTTGGTTATTTGTGAACTGTGGAAGTCACGGTTGAATTTAAAAAAAATTTCTATGCATGCCAAAGTGGTTTTATCAATGAGTGCAGTTTTAATTCTTATTGGTGCGCTGCTTATAAAGCTTACGGAAAACGTAACATGGCTGGGAGCATTTTTCCAAAGCATTTCCGCACGAACAGCGGGATTTGCAACATATCCGCTGAGCACATTCTCAAAATCAGGGCTTTTGGTCATGACCGTGTTGATGTTCATAGGTGCATCTCCGGGTTCAACGGGCGGCGGCATAAAGACAAGCACAGTTTTTGTTCTCGTTCAGGGAATACGTTCTGCGGCAACAAACAAAATTGAAAAGGCGTTTCGGTACACTATACCGGAAGAGACATTCAGAAAGGCCGCCGATATTACATTGCTTGGTCTGGGTGTTGTTGTAATCGGCACATATCTGATGAGTGTATATGAACCGGACATTGCCGTAGGAGATATAATTTTTGAAGTAACAAGCGCCTTCGGAACGGTAGGACTTTCAACCGGTATAACGCCCAATTTGGGAACGGACAGCAAGCTTTTGTCAATATTAATTATGTATATAGGACGACTCGGTCCATGGACAATTGCGACGTTATGGCACTTCTCAAAGGGAGAGCGTATTCAATATCCGGAGGGAAATATAACGGTAGGATAAAATCGGGAGGAAATTATGTTTAAAAATAAGTCAAATGTAACAACATATGCAATAATCGGTCTTGGAAGATTCGGAAGCTCTCTTGTAACGGAGCTTGCCCAAAGCAACTGCGAAATGATAGTTTTGGACAGTGATGAAGAAAAAATCCGCGAAATGAGGGAGTATACGGAAAATGCATTTATTGTGCATAGCCTTGACAAGAAAACCTTGTCTGATGCAGGCGTTCAGAACTGCGATGTTGCAATAGTATGTATAGGCGAACACCTTGACACATCGATTCTTGTTACACTGACCCTTGTGGGAATGGGAATACCGAAGGTTATCGCAAAAGCAAAAAGCCCCGAGCATGGCGAAATTTTGGAAAAGCTGGGTGCTGAGGTTGTATATCCCGAAAGGGATATGGCGCTGCGTCTTGCCAGCCGTCTGGAAACTTCACGAATGCTTGATATTGTGCAGCTCAGCGAAAAAATCAATATATCTAAACTGAGTATTCCTGATCATATGGTCGGAAAGACGGTTGTCGATATGAATATACGTGCAAAATTTAATTTGAATATTATTGCAGTCGAAAACAACGGAACAGTTATTGAAACAGCGCAGCCTGACTACGTCTTTAGAAAAAATGATATACTCTATTTGTCGGGAAGTAAGGAAGGCATGATTAAATTTATAGAATGGGTAAGAAAAAATTAGCGTTATTCTTAACCGCATCTTAGCCGATACTGTGATATAATTATTACAGATATACGGTGAGGTGAAGATATGAGTATTTTTGACGCATTAACATTAATCGGCGGTCTATGTCTGTTTCTTTTCGGTATGAGTGTTATGGGCGATGCTCTTGAAAGAAGAGCGGGAGGAAGTCTGAAGTCGATACTTGGCAGGCTGACGAATAACCGATTTACCGGATTTCTTACAGGACTTGGTGTAACCAGTATTATTCAAAGCTCTTCCGCCACTACGGTTATGGTGGTAGGCTTTGTCAATTCGGGTGTAATGACGCTGAAGCAATCTATTGGGGTTATAATGGGCGCAAATATCGGCACAACTGTCACGGCGTGGATTTTAAGTCTTGGCGGCATTTCCGGTGATAATATTTTTCTGCAGCTTTTGAAACCCACCTCTTTTACACCCGTTCTTTCACTTGTGGGTATTATTCTTCTTATGTCCGGAAAAACAAGCAAGCAAAAGGATTCGGGAACGATTCTTTTGGGATTCTCAACCTTGATGTTCGGCATGCATACGATGTCCGCAGCCGTTTCCGGGCTTGCTGATGTCCCGTCCTTCCGGAATTTATTTATAATGTTCAAAAATCCGCTGCTTGGCGTTGCAGCAGGAGCGATTCTTACAGCTGTTATTCAATCAAGCTCGGCGTCTGTCGGTATTTTACAGGCACTTTCCGTTACCGGTCGGGTTTCCTACGGGGCGGCTATACCGATTATTATGGGACAAAATATCGGCACATGTATAACTGCCATTTTGTCCTCATTGGGTACCAACAAAAATGCAAAGAGAGCTGCCATTGTTCATCTGTCCTTTAATGTTATAGGCACAGTTATATGGCTTGCGGTCTTCAGTGTTCTGTCGGCAGCGCTAAAGCCGGCATTTCTTGACAACTCCGCATCCTTCGCCGGCATTGCCTTTGCTCATTCAGCTTTTAATATCGCATGCACTATCCTTCTTTTCCCAATGTCCACGCTTCTTGAAAAGCTGGCAATGAGATTAGTACCGGAGGATAATAAAAAGGATATTGTTACCGATCTTGACGACAGACTTCTTGCAGCACCTCCGGTTGCACTTGAACGCTGCGGCGCATTAGTGAGGGAGATGGCGGAAATCTCCGTGTCATCAATGAAAAAAAGCCTTGATATGATAAAAATATATGATTCCGATACAGCGGAGGAAATACGTGCGAACGAAGATAGGGTTGACCATCTTGAAGATGTTTTAGGCACATATCTTGTTAAGCTAAGCAGTCATCAGGTAAGCGATGAAGACAGCAGCACTATCTCAAAGCTTTTAAAGGTGATAGGCGATTTTGAAAGAATTTCAGATCACAGCGTGAATATTCTTGAGTCGGCGGAGGAATTAAAGGCTAAAAACATAATCTTTACAGACAGCGCAAATAAGGACCTTGATGCAATTTGCGGCGCAGTTTCCGAAATATTGACTCTGGCGTATGACGCTTTTGTTAATAATAATCGGAACGCCGCGGAAAATGTTGAGCCTCTTGAACAGGTTATTGACCGATTGAAAGAAAAATTCAGAAATAACCATATAAATCGACTGAGAAACGGTGAATGTTCGATAGAAGCGGGTTTTGTGTGGGCAGATTTGCTTACAAACCTTGAGCGCGCAGCAGACCATTGTTCGGGAATAGCGGTATGCGTAATAGGCGTTGGGGATAACGATATGAATATTCACGAATCACTTAGAAATATAAAACTAAATAATCCTGATTTTCAGGAAAAGTATAAAATTTTTGCAGAGAAATACATGCCGGTGAGGTAACGGTTTTTCAAAAATATGAGAGCAAGTAAAAATTATTATTTTTATACTTGCTTTTTTTATTCTGTAACCTCTTGAAATATTTTAAAAATGTGATAAAATACATATAGTGAATTTTGCGCAGAGGAAGTTTTTTATGTTTAAAAGATTTTTGGAATATTATAGGCCGTATAAAAAAGTGTTTTGCTGTGATATGCTTGCGTCTTTTTTTGTGTCTGTAATAGGAGTGGTATATCCTATTATTACGAGGAGTATGCTCAACGATTTGATTCCAAACAGGGAATACAGACTGATAATTTTTGCCGGCATTACGCTTACTCTTTTATACGCTGTGCGCATGCTGCTCAGATATTATATTCAGTATCAGGGACATATGATGGGCGTGCATATGCAGGCGAATATGCGCAGGGATATGTTTAACCATCTTGAAAAGCTTTCATACAGCTTTTATGATAAGCATGAAACAGGCAAAATTATGTCACGTCTGACCAATGACCTTATGGATATAAGCGAGCTTGCTCATCACGGACCGGAAAATATAATTATTTCCACAATAACAGTACTGACTTCCTTTATATATCTTATGACCATCAATCTGCCGCTTACTATTATAATTTTTGTATGTGTTCCTTTTCTTGTATGGATTGCAATGGTTATACGTATGCGAATGCGAAGTGCCTTTAAAAATACCAGAAAAGCTATTGCTGAAATAAATTCCTCATTGGAGGGCAGCATTTCAGGCATTCGTGTGACAAAGGCATTCACAAATGACAGGAAGGAAAAGGAAAAATTTGAGATAGGCAACAAAAAGTTTGTGTCGGCAAGGAGAGATGCATATAAAGCGATGGCTCTTTTC
>JAQXUJ010000261.1 GCA_029219925.1 Clostridiales bacterium
TTTGTCGGCAACTTAAAAAATTTAGAAATGGATTTTTTAAAAAATGCTATATGAAAGCCATAATATTGTGGCAAGGAAACAACCATATTGTTATGGCTATTTTAGGGCAAAAAAAATTATGGTCACTACTTAAAATGACCATAATTCATTGGCGGAGAAGGAGGGATTCGAACCCTCGAACCGCTTTTGACGATTACACGATTTCCAATCGTGCGCGCTCGGCCAGCTACGCGACTTCTCCGAATTGACAACTGCTTTATTATATCATATATTTTATAATTTTGCAAGATATTTTTAATATTTTTTTATTTTTTTTGCGAAGACCGCATCAAACTTATGCAATCTCCGCAAAATTTTTCACCATAAATTTAATTTCTACCGTTCCTTAATTATCTTCAGCCTTGAATGCTCTTCCCTATCCTTTTCCTCCAACGAATTCTGAATATCCTTCACCATTTTTTCATAGGCAGGAATTGTTATATTTTGAAGAGCGTTTGCCCTCTTCTGCGTTTTCTTTATATTTACCGCCAATCTATATACGGAATTTTCAATTTCTGCCAGCTTAACCGTGAGCTTTTTCACCTCAACAAATCTTGCCAACGCTTCATCGAACGCCGAATTGGCGGAATTAAAGCTATACATGGGCTTAAGAGGTGAGTCATCAATTGAAATCATGGGAATTTCCACACCCATAACACTTCGAAGATTTATAGTAATACTTTCATCTATTACCGACGTATGCGCCAGATCCTGAACTCTGTCCATTCCTGACATAATATTCGCCGCCTCCAAGGCATGATATGCCTCAGCAAAAACCGTTTCAATTCTTGCTTCCACTCCCTTTGCCTCCTCTATCAGCGACATCATCTCGCGTATAAGAATATTGCGTTTCTTATCCAGCATTTCATATCCCTGCTTAGACAGCCTGAGAGTGTTTTTGGCAGCCATAAGATTGCCCTTTGTGGGCGCTAATGTCTTTGCCATAGCTTATTCCTCCGCCGGAACATAGTACTTATCCAGAATATCGTCGGTAACACGGTCCAACTCTGTCCTGGGCAGCATTCCAAGCAATTTCCAGCCCAAATCAAGAGTTTCATCTATGCTGCGATTTTCGTACATACCTTGGGACAGAAACTGTTTATCAAATGCCTTTCCAAAGGCAAGATATTTCTTATCAATATCCGAAAGCTCGTCCTCACCTATAACCGACGCCAAACTTTTCGCTTCCTCCACCTTTGAGTATGCCGCAAAGAGCTGGTTTGCAAGAGGTGAATGATCCTCACGTGTGAATCCCTCTCCAATACCGTCCTTCATAAGTCGTGACAGCGACGGAAGAATTGAAACGGGCGGGTAAACTCCTGTCAGTTCGAGGTCACGCCCCAAAACAATCTGTCCCTCCGTTATATATCCCGTTAAATCAGGTACCGGGTGAGTGATATCATCATTAGGCATTGTTAAAATAGGAACCTGAGTAACAGAGCCTTTGGCGTCCTTTATTATACCGGCTCTTTCATAAAGGGAAGCAAGGTCTGAATAAAGGTATCCCGGGAATCCCTTTCTTGAAGGGATTTCGCCCTTTGCAGATGAAACCTCGCGCAAAGCCTCGGCATAGCTTGTCATGTCTGTCAGTATTACAAGCACATGCATATCATGCTTGAACGCCAGATATTCTGCAGTAGTAAGCGCACATCGCGGCGTTATTATTCTTTCAACAACCGGGTCGTTGGACAAGTTCAAGAACATTACAACCCTGTTTAACACACCGCTTTCCTCAAAAGAACGTTTAAAATAGTTAGCAACGTCATGCTTAACGCCCATAGCCGCAAAAACTATAGCAAATTTGTCATCATCGGCCCCATCTTCCACAACCTTTGCCTGTCTTGCAATCTGCACAGCAAGGTTATCGTGGGACATTCCGTCACCCGAGAAAATTGGCAGCTTTTGCCCTCTTATAAGGGTCGCAAGACAGTCTATTGATGAAATACCCGTCTGGATAAAATTATTTGGGTACACGCGGGAAACCGGATTAATTGCCTGACCGTTAACATCACGTTCCTCATCGGCAAAGTAGTCGCCCAGTCCGTCAATGGGTCTTGCGACACCGTCAAAAACTCTTCCCAGCATTTCCATTGACAGAGAAATCTTCATTGGTACTCCCATAAATTGTGTGCGTGTATTCTCCAGTGATAATCCTGAAGTACCTTCAAAAATCTGGATAACGGCTTTGCTCCCGGAAATCTCTATAACTCTTCCAATACGCTTTGAGCCGTCGTCCATAGTAACCGTTACCATCTCCTCATACGATGCACCGCTTACGCCGTCAATTACGGCCAGCGGTCCTTTAATGTTATTAAGACCTACATACTCAATTGCCATAATTAACCTCCTCAAACATCATAGCGCGCCATAAGGGTATCCACAGCGTCGTCAATATGCTTTTTAATCGCATCAAATCCCGACAAATCATCATTTGGAATTGTATATTTCATTTTAATAAGCTCTTCGCTGACTCCGCAGGACAAAAGCTGCGAAATCGGAATACTGTGCGCTACAACCTCCTGTACTCTGCTGCTATAGTACAGAATTATATCCATCATTTTAAACTGCTTTTCAAGAGGAACGTAGGTATCCTCTTTATGAAAGGCATTCTGCTGCAAAAATCCCTGACGTATTACCTTAGCAACCTCCAGAGTAGCCTTCTGACCTTCGGGAAGAACATCACTGCCTATCAGCTTTACTATTTCCATCAGATTAGATTCCTCCTGCAAAATCGCTAAAAGCTGAGAGCGTTTTTCCGCAAAATCCGGCGAAACATTCTCCTCATACCAAGGAGTAAGCTCCAGCACATACTCCGAGTAGCTGGAAAGCCAGTTAATTGCCGGATAGTGCCGCGCATACGCCAGCGATTTATCAAGCGCCCAGAAGGTTCTGATAAAACGTTTTGTATTTTGTGTAACCGGCTCCGAAAAATCTCCTCCCTGCGGAGATACTGCACCGATAAGCGTAACTGAACCTTCGCTTCCGTTAAGGTTTTTCACATATCCCGCTCTTTCGTAAAACGCAGACAAGCGCGACGCAAGATAAGCCGGGAAGCCTTCCTCCGCCGGCATCTCCTCAAGACGTCCGGAAATTTCACGCAAGGCCTCTGCCCATCTGGAGGTGGAATCCGCCATCAATGCCACGTCATATCCCATATCTCTGTAGTATTCCGCCAGGGTAAGTCCCGTATATATGCTTGCCTCACGTGCCGCAACCGGCATATTTGATGTATTCGCAATAAGAACCGTCCGTGCCAAAAGCGGCTTTTGCGACTTAGGGTCAATCAAATCGGAAAATTCCTCAAGAACCTGGGTCATTTCGTTTCCGCGTTCTCCGCAGCCGATATATACGATAATATCTGCGTCACACCATTTTGCAATCTGATGCTGGTTCATGGTCTTTCCCGTACCGAAACCGCCCGGAATTGCCGCCGCTCCGCCCTTTGCCAGCGGGTACATTAAATCCATAATTCTCTGTCCGGTAATAAGCGGCTTTGTAATCGGATAGCGCTCCGCAATTGGTCTTGCAGTTTTGATGGGCCATTTCTGAGTCATGGTTATTTCCCGTTCGCCGCTGTCCGTCTTAATTCTCAAAAGCGGATCAGTTATTGTATACTCCCCGTCCTCCGCTGCCCAGACAACCTCGCCCGATACATCGGGAGGAAGCATAATTTTGTGTGTTATCAGTTCGGTTTCCGGCGTTTCGGCAAATATCTGCTGCGGCATAAGTCTGTCTCCCGCCTTCACCATCATTGTAACATTCCACTTTTTATTTGTATCAAGCTCATCCACATTTGCTCCGCGTCCGATGAATGCACCGAATGTCCGCCGTATATCCACAAGCGGCCTTTCGATACCGTCAAAAATATTTGAAAGGATTCCCGGAGCAAGCGTCACGCAAATAGGACTTCCTGTGCCCACAACCTTTTCGCCGGGCTTTAATCCCGTAGTTTCTTCATAAACCTGAACAACCGCCGCCTCTTCGGTAACTCCGATAACCTCGCCTATAAGCTGTTCATCTCCGACATATACCATTTCCTGCATGGAAAAGGCATTTGACCCTTTAACCTTGACGACAGGACCGTTTATGCCGAAAATCACACCCTTTGCCTGTTCCATTTATACCACCTCAATTTCCGATTTTAAGACCGCTTTTCTTCAGAAATCCTCGTCTGCTTTCCTCAATCATGCCGTCCAGAGAATAATCGCATATTATGCCGCGTTCCTCATTGACCGCCTTAACGCCTCCCAAAATATCGCATGCTCGCAGCTTATTCCCAAGCTTTTCCAGTTTTGGGCAGTCCGACGTATTTGCCATCAATATTTTTTCGCCTTCACCGCACTCACCAAGTGCCTGCCGGGCTTTATCTAAAAGCCAAGCCGTATATTCATCTGTTTTTATATATTCCGAAAGCTTTTCAAAAACACCCTCAAACACCGCATCGACAAGACTTTCACGGAACTCCGATAGCTCAGTCCGTGCCTCAAGCTCTGCTTTCAGTATCTCAGACCGCGTTTCTCGCTCAGTCCGCGTTAATATACTTTTTGTTCGTTTTTGGGCAATATTCATGTATTCGCTTTTCTTCCCGGAAAGTATATCCTCATTCTTTTTCTCAAGCTCCTCTTCACGCTGACGGCTTTGCTCAAGTACATCGTTAAGCACAAGACTTTTCAGCCTGTTAAAGCTCTTTTCAATTTCATCGTTCACCGCTTAAACACCTCCGTTTAAAGCTTTAATCCAATAGATTCATGCACCATATTATTTATGCTGCCTGCAATATCCCTGCTTCCGTGCCTATCCGGTATTTCCACGATTATCGGCGTATGAAGCTTTAATTTCAGCCCTCGTATATATTCCGGAGAAAAGCCTGCCGCCTTTTCGGTGAGCATCAAAATACCCAAATCGCTGTCCTCAAGACATTCGCCGACCTCTTTTTCAAGAGCTGCGGCGTCATGAACAACCACGCCGTCAATTCCGGCAAGGCGCATACCCACAAGGGTATCGATATTGTCGCTGACAAGATACATTTTCATACTAACCCTCCGTTCCGCCGGCACACATGCGGAAAATCCGCCGGTACATAACGACGGACATTTCTCAAATAACAAATAACAATATACGACAGATGTCTTACTGGCTGATAATCATAATGGAGATTACAAGACCGTAAAGGGCGATACCTTCCGCAAGAGCAACAAAGATAAGAGTTTTACCCATGATTTTCTCGTTCTCACTCATTGCTCCGATTGCTGCCGATGCCGCCGAAGATACCGCGATACCTCCGCCGATACCCGATAGACCGGTTGAAAGAGCCGCACCGATAAATTTAAGTCCCTCGCCTACGGAAAGTCCGCCTGCTGCCGTCTGTGCAGCAGCAAACGCAGGAACGGCGCATCCCAGCGAGTATACCACACCTACTGCAAGAATACTGAAAAAGGAAATAACATTCATAAGCAGACATTCCTTGCCTTTTTTATCTCCCATCACCTTATACAACGCCAGCGGTGCAAAAACCGAAATCAGAACCAAAATCATTAATACCTTTAAAATCATATTAGTCTACCTCCATTCCGCCGCCGTGCGGCGGCACAAATCCAACGTAAAAAGAAGCAAGCAGATTGCCGCTTTGCGGCGAGCGGTGCTGTACAAGTGTACCGCCCCGAGCAAAAAGTGGTAAGATGCGCAGCTTATTTTTCACGTTAATCTACCAAAATTTACTTTATCTTTAAAGACTCAAAGGGTTTACCGTTACCGGTAAAGTACCGTGAGAACATCTCGTAATATTCAAGACGCAAAACCTGTATTCCGACAACAAGTCCTTCCATAACCATTACAAGGGCGTTGCCGAGAATTGTTACTATAACCGACTTTACACCGCCTCCGGCAGCCAGCATTTCTACCGCCATCATCATTCCCACATGCACTATTGCGAATGCGCCGATTCTCAGGAAGGATATTGTATTTGAGAAATAGCTCAGAAGCACCTCAAACAGTTCGAAAAAGCTTTGTACAAAGAACATTCCGTCCTTTGGAAACCAGTCTTTTTTTCCTTCCATAAGCTCTTTAAGCGGCTCTGCCATAAAGATGACGAGCAGAGAAACCGCAATCAGCGTTGTCAGTATGCCGGCAGGAATATTGATTTTCAGAAGCTTTGATAGAACAAGCAAGATGACACTTACATAAAACACCAGCCCCGCCACGCCGTTATGTCCGAAAATCATTTCGCCTTTATTATTTCTGTCATAGCAGTTGCGGATATTCAGCAGAAGTCCGAGAACAATCACTACGGCTCCCATGGCAACAGTACTGATCAGCAGTGTTGTGATATTGTCCATAGGCGGCAGAACTCCGTGAATAATGTCTTCCTTTCCGAACACGCTTCCGTAAAGGAAGCCGAACACAATTCCCGATAATCCGCACACGCCGATAATATTTGCAAGGTCAATTTTCTTAAATTTGTAAATAAGAAATCCACCGATTGCAAACAGAGCGCTTTGTCCCACATCGCCAAACATCATTCCGAAAAACAGAATATATGTTACTGCCAAAAGCGGGGTTGGGTCAAATTCCGTATATCCCGGTATTCCGTACATCTTAACGAAAAATTCAAACGGACGGAAAATAAAATTATTTTTCAGCTTGGTAGGCGGAGTTATAATGTTTTTCAGCCGTTCGGCCTTTTCGGTGTAAAACATGGTTATACTGTCGTCATGCTTTGCACGTTCTCCCATCTGCTTTGCGTCCTTTTCCGACATCCAGCCCATAATATAAAAATGATCCTTTGAACGGGCAGCGTTGGAACGCACAGCGGAAAACTGCTGACGTTTCCGTGCAACCGAATAAATATTTGCAAGCATATCCGACGACTCACTCAGCATGCGGTCGGTTTTTTCCGTGAGTTCTTTAATCTGCCGGTCAATATCAGCATTGCGTCTTTGCAGCTCGGAAATAATCTGTTTCGGCGTTCCACTTATATCTCCCGGCAAGAACACTCTTTCAAAATAGAGCGAGTCAAAAACCTCGTCAACTGTGTCCGCCATCGACTTGGGTGCAAAATAGAATCCCCAAACATCGGAATTTTCCATTCTGTACATCTCAACAAATACCGCCTGCATATCATTAAGATATGTATTCAGCATTTTATATCCGCCCTTGGGAAGATGACCGTAACGCGCCTTGATGAACTCCATCTGAAACAGCTTTGAAATATCAAAATCAAGCTCCTTTATGTAGGAAAGACGCTTAATAAAGTCCTCATTTTCCCTTTTACGGTCGGAAAGCTCCTTCCTTCTGCTGTTTTCTTCCTTAACATTTGCGGATATGGCAGAAAGCTCTTCCTTCATCTGTTCTGCCGAAATACTAATGTCCTTATCCCTGATTTTAAGCGGCATACCTGCTGTTTTTAAAATTTCCTCCGCCGTTTTCACAATACCGTCATATTCGGTATTTTCCTCAAAGGAGGACAGTATTTTCGTATCGCCCAAAACAGTTACGGCGTTTTCAAGATGTATGCTTTGATTGCAGATATATCTTTCCACAACGCTGTCAAACTCTTCGAGCTTTCCCGAAACGGTAACTGCCACCATTTTAGTTATAGCCAAGACTATTCCTCCTCACCTATGTTAATATGGCGCATGATTGTCTGTTTGTCGCGGCCGTACCGTATACTTTCAATCACCGTCGTTATGTTGTAAATTTCTATTTCCTTTAGGTCGAAATACGCAAAAACCGCCGCCAGCGATTCCGGATTCTGTCCAAAAATTTTTCTTGCCTTACCGCAGTACATTCTGCGCATATTTTCCTCCGGGAAGTACCCGTCCTCTAAGCCTTCAAACAGTCCTCTGTAAGCCGTACCTTCGGTTATTTTTACCACGTCCTGCCATGTGCCTTGCGTCAGCACTTTTAAAGTCTGAGAATTAAGCTTATGATGCACAGGCAAAATCCACGACGCAATTATTTCCGGCGAAAGGTCGAAATATTTTTTACTTCGGTATATCCAAAGTATATTATTTATATCGATTTCCATACCGAAAATCTCTTCAAACAACTGCTTATCCTTTCCTTCAAGATACTTATCCTTAGCCTTCCACGCGCTGTGATAATAGTATCTGTCCAGGGCCATCGCCATTTCAAAACACCCGGCGTCAATTGCCTGAGAACGCTTCAAGACCGCGGCATAAGGGGTTTTCGCACAAGCGTCGATTAGCTTCTCAAGCGTTGATGCCGCCTTAACCTGTTCACAGTCAAGCTTGGTGTGTTTCTCAAAAAACTCTTCAAATTCATCCTCGCCCTCAATCCAGTCCTCCGAATCCCTGTTATACAGGTGACGAAGACCGCGCTTTAAAAATTCAATTTCTCTACGGGCAAACCAAAAATCAAGAACTCGCTTGGCATTTATATCCATAAAGCTGTATACTCTGCCGTATTCTCTTATCATTTCATGACGCAATGATTTTTCAATTTCCGTCCGGTGAATTTGCTCCTTTGTAAGCTCGGAAAGCACCTGACGGTATCCCGTAGTCATAAGATATGAGTAAATTTCGTTTACCGTCGACTTGGAAAGCAGCTCGGTGAAGTCCTCTCGGGTAAGCTTTACCGCACTTGCGGCTTTTAGCTTTGCCGCTATTGCAGAATAGTTATCTTTCATGTTTCACCGCTCCCGATTATCCGACGATTTCTTCCATTATTTCACTTATCCACTTATCTTTATTCGTATCAAACTGCCGCTTCATTTCCAGTTTCTTTTGTTCCAAATTATTTTTCAGCTCGCTGATGCGGTTATCTGCCGCTTCGCGGTTCTTTTTCGTTTCTTGCTCTATTTCTTTACTGAATTTTTCATCAATATTTTTTTTCAGCTGCTCAATTTTTTCGGAAAGATCAGAACCAATCCCGTCTGTTACCTCGGTACCGTCGGCGGCAATCTTTTTTGCGCGTTCGTCCACGGCAAGAATTTTTGCTAATATTTCCTCCATTTTCAATCACCTCTAATTTTTAAGTGCCTGAAGCGGCGCCGGGATTCTGCCTCCACGGGCAATAAAGTCCGCACTTGAGTATCCCTTAACCGGCATTATGGGTGCTTTTCCCAAAAGACCGCCGAATTCAACCGTATCCCCCACCTTTTTACCGTGAGCAGGAATGATACGCACGGCTGTGGTCTTTGTATTTATCATGCCAATCGCCGCCTCGTCCGCAATAATCGCTGAGATGGTTTCTGCCGGTGTATCACCAGGCACGGCAATCATATCCAGTCCCACAGAGCAAACGCAGGTCATTGCCTCAAGCTTTTCGAGACACAGGCAGCCGCATTCCGCCGCAGAAATCATACCGGCATCCTCGCTGACGGGAATGAATGCACCCGAGAGCCCACCGACGTATGATGATGCCAT
>JAQXUJ010000262.1 GCA_029219925.1 Clostridiales bacterium
TAGCAATACAAGTATTGCAACTGTTAATTCATCTGGTAAAATTACAGCTAAAAAAGCTGGTACTTGTACTATTACTTTAACAGATACACAAAAAAGAACATATAAATGTACAGTAACTGTTAAAAGTTCAAGTTCAAGCAAAAAAGCCGCACTAAAAGCATATTATAACTTCTTAAAATCTTATAAATTTGATCTTGATAGTTCTTCGCGTGGATTCGATCTAGCATATATAAATAATGATAGTATTCCTGAACTTATTGTTTTCGATGGAGATTACCATGCAGCAGGCGGAAAAGTATATGCTTATGTCAACGGAAAAGTAAAATATGTTGGCGAATTTGGCGAATGGGGTGGATTTGAATACCAAGAGAAAAAGGGAGTTATTTGTAGTACTTGGTCTCGTGCCAATTCTTACACTACTTATTACAAATGGAGTGGATCTAAACTTTCAACAATAATGTCTTCTAGTGCAATTGGAGAATTCAGTTCTAATGGAGACTTTGAATACAAATATTATATAAATGATAAAGAAGTTACTTTGTCAAAATACAACAGTTCAATTGCTCCTTATGTAAAAGGACTTAAATCTGTAAGTCTATCAAACTCATATGCAGTTACAGATTCTGTTATGAAAGATAAATTATTAAAGTAATGTAAAATAATTTGTGCTTATGATGAAAATAAAAATAAGTTTATAACTGCAAATCAGAACCACCCGTAAAACGGGTGGTTTTCTTTATACAATAAAAACTACTAAGCCATAAACTTAGTAGTTCCTTATCCCCCTTCTCGAGGATTTGAATGGTGGAGATGATTCACAACAATCATACCCACAATTTTATTATATATCTAGGAATATATTTATATAATTTTATATATTTTATTTTTTTAATATATCTCTAACTATATCTCCAAGCAAAAGATTATTACATAGTTTATCTATACTTTTTTTTAACTCAAATCTTTCTTGGTCTGTTAATTTTTTAGACTTCTTAACTCTAGTCCATGTAGGCTTTTTAATTATTCTAAGTGTAATTACTGCTTTACTAGACTCTATAGTCCAAATTTCTTTTCTATCCTTAAATTTTTTATATATATTATATATTTCTCCAAAATGTAAACTACCATTATTGGTCCACATAAACATATTATTTGACACTATTGGATCTTCAAATCTAACTATTTCATTTATACATTCATACTTTCTACCTGAATACTCATTTATTTCCATTACTAATGCTGTTATAGTCAATCTCCTCTTTATTAGTTCTTCTGTTGATTCTTTTGAGAATAATGGTTCTCTATTCATCTATAATCTCCTTCCTGTACATAGGCAACTTATTTATCTTAAAATTCAAAGTATAAAATAAACTTATAATACTGCTTATAAATATAGTTTTATACTATTATTTCAAATAATT
>JAQXUJ010000263.1 GCA_029219925.1 Clostridiales bacterium
CAAATGCTAAGATGGCTTCTTGGTACTGACCATCCATTAAGTACTTAATACCTGTGTTTAAGTATTTGTCATATAATTTGGGTGCTATTGCGCCTTTGTATATGAAAATACTTGATATAGCTATAATTATAGCTGTTATAAGTGTTATCAGTTTCTTTCTGTCTTTCAATGTAATGTCCTCACTTATTTATCTATTCGATTTATTCTCCTGTTATCTACTAAAATATCTTCTTATTAGTTGATTGCTACACTATATATGCTAAGAAAACATCCTTTTTTATATTTATTTACCATCCAGTAACTTCAGAATAAGAATATTCTTGAAGAGTCTTAGCTCCTATATACCATTGTTCTGAACGGCCAAATCCACCTGCAGTCGGAGAAAAACTAGATACCATATAGCATAACTCATTATTATAATATACATCCTCTATATCGCCTACAACACTAATACTAGATCCTTCATAACTTAAGAAATCTTGCATCTGATTTCTAACATATGCTTCCACATATTCTCTAGTATAGTATCCTTCTTCATCTCTATCACTTTGCGTTATTTCATCTTCTGTATCTCTATCACTTTGTGTTATTTTATTTTGATCAAAAGTGTCTATACTGCTATATAAACTTGATACTGCTGAATCTATTTCACTTTGCTTAGCTGAATCATCGCTATAAATCATTTCACATTCATTTATCATACTCATTAATTCAGATTTTGCTCCTGATTTATATTGATTCAACTCACTACCTTCTTGTGCATTATTATATAATTCCCAAGCTTGTGAAATAACAATTTCTAACTCAGATTTATCTGTATTCTCAACTGTAACTTCTTCTTGTATATTTGATGAATTAGGTCCATCTTCTCCATTTGTTGAATCCGTATTTTCACATCCAATAAATGCTAAAGTTGTACTTATTATTAATATAGATAATAAGGATTTTTTTATTTTACTTAATACCACGTCGTACCTCCGTACCAAACTTACTTTTATTATTTTAGATTTTATCCCTCATGTTTACCTAAAATTATTTATTCAAATTCCTTGATAAGTTTTTCTATAT
>JAQXUJ010000264.1 GCA_029219925.1 Clostridiales bacterium
AGCTCATTGCTTTGGGGATGCACAACAAAAGATTTCTTAAAAATCTTAACCGAGAAATAAATAATCAGTTTGTGTTGCTTGACACAATCCGTACCGGCAATGAAGTAAGACGGTATTTACATCGCATTATGACCGTGATATAATAGTATCATCAAATAATATGTTCAATCGAAAAGGAACTTTCGGAAAAATATCCGAGGTTCCTTTTTTGCTTTGAGGAAAGGACAGGTGGTACATATTTGAGGCGAATATTTTACTCAAAGGAGGGCAGCCGTACAATCGGAGCGTTCCTGGATAATGCCGACAGCAAGGTAAGGAAGAAATTTCGATTTCTGCTCGGGCTTATGCGCGACGATAAAATGGTTTTGTGCGAGCCGTATGTCAAGCATTTCGGTATAGAAAAATATAAGCGGCTGTACGAGCTGCGAATGAAAGCCGGCGGTGCGATGGTACGGATTATCTACTGCGAACGCGATAACGGGGACATCATTTTCCTGTATGCCTTCTATAAAAAGGATAAACGCGATACGAAGAAAGCACTCGACTATGCGTTAAAGCTGCTGGATATGGTTGATGAAAATGAACTTTCGGAGGTTAATATATGATAGGTGTGGTAACGGTTTTCGGTGAGACGGATTTGCAGCGTGCCTTAAAGCGTACGTTTGTGAAGAATGACATCACCTTTATGGAAAAGAATATGACAACAACGGTGCAGCTGATGAGCCTTTTGGAACGTGACCCGGCAGGGATTGACGCTGTCATAATGTATGAAAAGGCAGTGAGTATGGATAATCTTGCGGACACGGTGGCCTTTATTCGTGGGATTGTGCCGGATATGCGTATTATCCTTATTTTAAACGGCAGCCGCGGCGAGTACCTTCTGGGGACAATGAACAAGTTGCGTGAGCTTTCGGTCGATGTCATTTTTGATGATAACGGCTTTGAGCCGGAGGAACTGGCGGAAATTGTAAAGCAGGGCAGACTGAAAAAGAACAAGGAACCCGGCTTTTGCGAAGAGCCGATTGCTAAAGACGCGCGCACATCATACTCAAAGCCGCAGGGGCATTACCTGATTGCGGTTTTAGGTGCGGCGCACGGTGCGGGCGCGACATATGCCGCAATATCGCTTGCAAAATATTTCACGCTGCACGATTTCTCGGTATGCGTTGCCGACTGCTCCGGAACGGGAAGTTTAAAGCTTGCAAAAATCAAAAATATTGATATTTGCACCGACGCACCGGCACTGGATTTGCTGAAGGAGAAATACAATATAACAATTGTGGACTTCGGTACGCCTTATGAAATATCCCCGGACGGAAAGCGGTTTAAAATATCCGATAAGTCCTCGGCGGAGTATATACGAAAAATCCCCGACTGCGATATAAAGCTCATTTTCGGATTCGGCGACAGCTGGAATATCGGAAAGACGGCATATTTTGCCGAGGACAGCGAATGGCAGAAAATGCTTGACCTGTCATACATATTTCTTCTTGCGTCGAATGCGAAAAAATTCAAGTCGCGGTATCCGCATCTTAATGTGTTTGACAGAAATGATGACTTTGG
>JAQXUJ010000265.1 GCA_029219925.1 Clostridiales bacterium
TATTTGTTCAAATTTATTTGTTTTCTTTTATAAAATATTTATTTATATTAGCTTCTCCTACACAATGTTCTATTTTTTCTCTTTCTTCTGGATATTTTTCTAAAAATTCACTTATTCTCATATCTCTTTCTACATATAATGCAGTATCAAAACTATATTTTCCATTTTCATCTAAATATTCTTCTACTTTACCACTACTATTTTTACTAATTTTATCTTTTGTAATATTAATTATATCTTTCATAGCTTTTACATATATCTCATCAAAAAATGGATTAAATCTATCTAACATATCTTTTAGCATGAGATTCTGGTCTTTAAAATAGTATATATTTGTAATATTTACTAGTGCCGTAAACTTTTCCTTTAGTTCACACATAATTTTTGTAAAATTATAATTTATAGACATATCCACTAAAGATAAAAAATCTTGAGCTAACTTATAATCCAATTTACCTTTTTCAATGTATGAATTAAGCGCTTGTTCTAACCTTTCATAACATACTACGATATCATAGTCTGTAATCTCATCTTCCCTATCTCCTAAATATTTACTCATAAATCCTTCAAAATCCATAAGACGTAATAATTCTTTATAAACTATAGCCTCATGTTCTGTAAACAAAAACTTTTTACCACATCTAAATCTTTCAATACTTGATCCAGATAGTTCAAAAAACTTTTCTAAATCTCTTCTATATTGTCTTTCTGATCGAACACACCCTTCATTACTTAGCTCTTTTACTATAGCGCCTAAAGATACTTTACTTTCATTTATCATATTTACCTCCAAATTTATTTACTTAGTAGTTTCTGTCTATATATATTATAACAATCCTATTGTTAAATTTGAATGACACGATATATCCAAGTATGTCATTGACTTAATTAAAACATTATACGCATAGTCAAATATTTTATACCTAAGTATATCCACATCAATTCATTAAGTTACTGCAAAAACTTAACTACTAAAAAAGTGGTACAACCAAAAAGTTGTACCACTTTATATAATTCAAAGTTATTTACACAATAAAACTAATTTTTATTTATAGAATTAATTATATAAGTCATTTCTTCTATATTAAGAAAACTCATTTAATAATAATACTAAGTATTTTGGAATTACTTTATTTTATTTACTTCTTACAAACCAGAATTTATTTACTTATAAATTCCAATATATTCAAACTTCATATTAAATTATGTCAAAATGTTTCATGGCATGTTCTATACCATCTTCATCCACATCTTTAGTCACAAAAGTCGCCATATCAAAAAGCTCTGGATTACCATTACCCATCACTATACTATTTGTAACTCTCTCAAACATATGGATATCATTATTACTATCACCAAAACCGAAACTATCTTTATCATCAATATCAAAATGATTTAAAACAAAATCTATACCACTTGCTTTAGAGTGACCCTTTGGCATCATCTCTCCACTACCATTGCCGTGGTCTAT
>JAQXUJ010000266.1 GCA_029219925.1 Clostridiales bacterium
AATGTCGTAAAAGCAGCAGTGAGTCCGGCATATTTCGTACCGGAAGGAATTTATGCGGATGTCTTATTTCGGCAAATGAAGCAGACCGGGAATCATCTTGCAGTAGTACTAGATGAGTATGGCGGAATGATGGGAATTGTGACAATGTATGATTTGTTAGAACAACTGGTTGGTGAGCTAGAAGAGGAGCCTGCGGACTGTCCATCCGAACCGGAGATCCAAAAGCTTAGTCCAGATACATGGAAGATTCGTGGGTGTGCCTCCATAGAAGAGGTGGAAGAAGCAATTGGCATCTCCCTGTCCGAAGAGGAGGCGGATACCTTTGGCGGATTTGTATTTGCCAAGTATGGATGCGTGCCTCAGGATGGGAGCAGCTTTGAGGTTAAGATTGGCTCTCTGCATATTAAAGTGGTTAAGATCAGAGATCATCGGCTGGTGGAAGCCATTGTTTCGCTAAATAAAGACAGTTCCATAGGAAAATGTAGTTAGAAAGGAGGTAAAAACCTCATGGAAGAAAAAGCAGCAAAGACTTCCATTATGGGAGAGGCACAGGTCTCGGCAGCAAAAATGAGACAGCATGTATTGGCGATCAATGAAACAGCAAGTAAGTATGCCGATTTGGCTGAAACATTCCTTAGCGAGGGAGAAAAAGAAGGAGTAAGGGGAGATATTGCGTTTGCCCAGTCGGTAGTGGAGACCGGATACTTTCGGTTTCGTGGTGATGTAAAGGCAGAACAGAATAATTATTGTGGACTTGGAGCTAGCGGCTACTCCTTTGATACGCCACAGTTAGGAATACGCGCATAGATTCAGCATCTAAAGGCGTATGCTTCCGAGAAAGATCTGAATCACAAATGTGTAGATCCTCGTTTTCAGTATGTAACAAGAGGCTGTGCCCCTTATGTAGAGTGGCTTGGGATGAAGGAAAATCCGAAAGGATATGGCTGGGCCTCCAGCGAAGGATACGGAAAATCGATTCTTATCATGCTATTTATACAAGCTTTAAATCTTATCTGGTCAGAGTTTCTATTACAGATCTGAATATACGCAGCGGTCCAGGGACGGATTACAAGATTGTGGGACAGATGCCAGTCGGAAGCTTTACCATTATAGCGGAGGCAGAGGGAAAAGGAGCGTCAAAATGGGGAAAGCTAAAGTCAGGGCTTGGCTGGATTTCGTTAGATTATGCAAAGAAAGTTTCTTAAGACATACGAGTAGGCAGCAGGGAAGAAATATGATACAATAGCAGAAAATGACGAAAAATGGAGTACAAGAGAGTATGAAGAAAGTAAAAGTAGCATTTGTCTGTGTCCACAATTCCTGTCGTTCGCAGATGGCAGAAGCGTTAGGAAAGCAGCTAGCAGCAGATGTATTTGAAAGCTATTCGGCAGGGACTGAAGTA
>JAQXUJ010000267.1 GCA_029219925.1 Clostridiales bacterium
ATGTTTTTTAGTCAATTATATATTAAGTCAAAATTAATAAATAAAATAGCTAAATTAACATTTGGTATATATTTAATTCATGATAATAGTTATGTGAGAGAAATTTTATATGATAAAATATTACATGTAGATAAATGGATAGATAGCAAGGTATTTACAATTATAGCAGTTATAAGTATTGGATTAATTTTTATAAGTTGTGGAATTATTGAGTTATGTAGAAGTAAAATATTCGAAAAATTTAGAGTTAATTACATAATATGTAGTTTAGTTGAAAAAATTAAATCAAAAGTAATTTGTTTTATTAAAAAATTAGCCGAATAAGTAAAAAATGGAATTTAGCTTTAGATAAAATAGAAATATAAATTTAGCTGTTTTGTATATTTAAAAGATGATAGTTGATAGTGTTAGGCGCTGCTTACGAGGGAGAGAATTAGTTATATAGATTATACAAAAGGAATTTCAATATTATCCATAGTAATTGGACATATATATCTTAATGGGAGTTTTACAACTTGGATATGTTCATTTCATGTTGCATTATTTTTTATAATATCAGGATTTTTATTGAACTTTGAAAATAAGATAGATTATAAGAAGCTAGTTTTAAAGAAATTTAGGGCATTAATAGTACCATATATAATATTTGGCATAATTAATACAATAGGAAATTATTTAATAGATAGTACGTCTATAATTTCATTAAAAATTGATTTTGCAAAAACTATTATGTTATATGGTGTAGGTGCACTTTGGTTTTACCAGCATTATTTATAGGAGAGTACGTATTCTTATTATATAAAAGATTTATAAATAAAAATATATATATAATTTTATTCTATATAAGCATATTTAGTGCTGCATTAGTATTAGTAATTTTAAATAATTATAATGTCTATAGTGTGCTGTATTAAGAGAAATTAAATAGTATTGATAAGGGCAAGTGTAGCTTTATTCCGTATAAGTGTTGGATACTATACGTATAATAAAATAAATAAAATAAATTAAATATTAAACTATATAAAATTATAATTATATTATTATTTAGTATAGTTTTTTCATTGATAAATGGAAAAGTTGATTTATGGGGATTACAATTTAATAATTTATTTCTGTATATATTTAATTCAATTACTTGATCGCTTACTATAATTTTCATTACTAAAAAATTAATAGAAGTAAAGTTCTAGACTTTTTAGGTAAAAACACATTAATTATTATGGCAACCCATCAATTAATTTTAAAAATAATACAAAAGGGTAGTATAATAAATCACTTAAATGGTTTAATGATTATTTTTATTATATTATTATTTGAATATCCTATAATCAAAATTATAAATAGATATTTACGATTTATGTTAGGAAAAAAATATTATAAACATATAGAAGATGGGAGAGTAAAAGTTGAGGCAGGTTAAAGAGAATATTTTAAAAGATTTAGATTATTTAAAAGTTATAGGAATACTTTTAGTAGTTATTGGACATTGTACTTCTATATATACAGGAGGATGGGTATATAAATCTCCAGTAAGTTCACCTATATATGGATTAATAGCATCTTATGTTTATACTTTTCATGTTCCTATGTTAGTTTTTGTTTCAGGATCTGTTTATTATTATTGTAGAAAAAATAAAGAAAAATATAAAAGTTTAGGAGGATTAGTAGTTAATAAATTTAAAAGATTAATAATACCATTTTTAGCTGTAGGTTTATTTTACTCAATTCCAATTAAGTATCTCATAGGAAATATAGGAAAAGGTACATTGCTTAATAGCATAAAGAACTTTTTACTTGGATTAAGTACTGGGCACTTATGGTATTTATTAATGCTTTTTGATATTTTTATATTATTTTATTTATATGAAAAATTTATTATAAATAAAAGGTATTCAGTTTCATTAAATATTATAGTTTTT
>JAQXUJ010000268.1 GCA_029219925.1 Clostridiales bacterium
TAGTATATTTATACAGTCGCCTTTATAAAGTTTTACATTATTTTCTTCATAATATATTTTATCCATGATATTTACCTCCAGCTTTAAAATATTTTTTACAATATAATAATCTTTACTCTTTAATTAATATTTATTAGTCTATTTTACAATAAAAAAGATTGACTATAAAGCCAATCTTTTGTCATCTATTTTATTACTTCTTCTAAAACTCCATCTTTAATCATATTTAAATTAAATATATAATCATCATGTTCAAAAGTTTCTTTTAGCGGTGCATTTGCTGTGTTCCATCCTTTTCCATCCGTAATCCAAATAAATTCATATCCTTGAGCTTTTATAAAGTCACTTAGCTCTTTGTATTCTCCTGCTGTCGCTTTTAACTTAGATCCTCCACCACTATAATAATTAACTTCTATTAGATATAAATTGTTATTAGTCTTAATAGCATAATCTATTCTTCTTTCTATTTTATCCATTTTTAACTCTATGTTAAATTCTTCTTGTATTCTTTTACTTGTAGCCTGAGCTATATATTTAAAATTATTTTTTTCACAAAATTCTTCTACAAATCTTTCACATATAGATTCCATAATTTGTCCACTTCTATTTTTTCTAGCATTAGTATCTAAACCAACTTCTACACCTTTACAATAATCAAGTAAACTTGATACTTCTTTATTCATAAAGAATTTTTGCAATCCTGTTTCTTTAAAGAAATATAATATATCTTTTTCATCTTCTTTTGAAAGTGTTCCTTTTTTAGTGAATAACTCAAACTTATTGCTACTTGTTAAAGTTTCAAAATCATTTATTATGGCAGTTTCTTTTAATTTTACAGGTCTTAATGCAACAAGAAGTAATAATGCTTTTTTAACATTTGGATTTTCATTTATTATAGATATTAACTTATCTTCTATTTTATCTTCATCTAATCCTAATAATGTATTTAACAAATTTAATTCCTTTTTAAAAACTTCAGCATTACTCATACATTTATCAAACTGCGTAAAATAATCCCATGTATATATACTTTCTATTAGAGTATCTATTAAATAAGCAAAAACTTCATCATTATTTTTTAGATTTTTATTATTATAATAATTTATTCTTTTCA
>JAQXUJ010000269.1 GCA_029219925.1 Clostridiales bacterium
AAGTCCGTATTTCGATTTCACATACTTGCTGACATTGTCATACAGATAGCCTGCTGTATCTGCGAAAGCGGTAAAGATAATGATTTTCTTATTGCCCTCGTTAATTGGGTGAGCTATTTTATCATCTATAACACGATACAGCTCTTGTAGTTTTGAATCGTGTTCAGGAGTTATATCGCCGACCATAAGGGTCAACAGTTCGAGAACTTCTGCGTCTTTGGCAAGACTTTCTCTCCAAGACACATAATCCATATCCGCAAGGTCGATTTTTACTTTTTTGCCGAGAGAGAAAAGGTCGTCAGTGTTCTGGTCTTCTTCATCAAACTCGTCCACATTTGAAATATCCGTCAAATCAAGGTTTACACTTGAATGTTTGTCAAAGCGGTCGATAGTATCTATGGTGCTTTCAATCAATTCCTTAATACGCTTCAATGTGAGATTAAAGGAATAGACTGAGCTTTCCATACGCTTCATCAGATTTATTGCTGTAAGTCGGCGGATGCCTTGCTCACGATTAGCCTGTGTAAAGCCGACATTCACTTTATTATCTCCGTAAAGCTCTGCGTATTTTTCCATCTTGCTCGGAAGTATATAGTGTGTCGGAGTATAAATCGTAAGAGTAAGGAGCATAAGCTGCTCAAAAATCTCATTATAGTTAATAGCTTCCTTGAGGTCTGTAAGGTGCGGACGCAAAGAAATAGGCGGCAGTCTTGTTGGGAAAGTACCTACATCGCTTGTGTCATAATATTTTTGAATATGCTTCCTTGAACGGGCAATCGTTACACTGTCCAAAACTTCAAAAAAGTCAAAGTCAAGCATTTTCAGAAGGTTTTCGGTTGTTCTGTCACAAGGCTCCCATTTGCTCCAAGTATTGAAAGCTCTCTGAGCGTTTTTGAATATGTCGTCAATGGAACGATTGGTATTCAGTTTCTCGTCGATGAAATCAGTATGCCCCTCATAGGCAAGAGCCAACTGATTTTTCAAATCAAGAAACTTGTTGTTTACCGGAGTAGCGGAAAGCATAAGGACTTTTGTTTTTACACCTGCTCGTATAACTTTTTTCATCAAAGTTACATAACGGTTGTCTTTGCTGTCCTCGTCAGGGTTTTCAACCAATTTGCCGCCATTTCTAAAGTTGTGGGATTCATCAATTACAACAAGGTCGTAGTTACCCCAATTTATTCTGCTTAAATCTATACCATTCGAAGTGCCTCTTGTCCTGTTAAGGTCTGTATGATACAGAACATCATAACGCAGGCGGTCGGACGCAATGGGGTTGTTAATATAGTTGTCTTTATATGTATTCCAGTTGTTTGCCAGCTTTTTCGGGCATAACACAAGTACAGACTTATTCCTGTTCTCATAA
>JAQXUJ010000270.1 GCA_029219925.1 Clostridiales bacterium
ATGTAATTTATAATGAAGGTAGTTCAAAAATTAGAACAAAAATTGAAGAACAATATTCAAAAGAAGAATTATTAAAAATAGGAGAATCTTTAAAATCATTAAAGTTTATTAGTAAATTAATTGATGATATATTAATTGATAAAAAAGAAAATGTAGATGATAAAGGTTTAATAAATAAATAAATTGAAAGGTACATGATTTAAATTCATGTACCTTTTTTAATAAGTGAGTTTTTTCAATAAGTTATGTTTGATATAATTATATATAATGTAAACTATTGTAAAATATGGGGGATATAAACTTGAATTATAATGAAAAATCAATAGATTCGATTATGGAATATGCAGAAGGTTTGATAGGAAAAACCTTTGGTGAGATAGATAAAAATGAAAGATTAGGAGATAACAGAGGTAAAGGTAATTTAGGTCAAGTAGTAGAAGAAAGTTATTTTGGATATGATATAAATTCTAGAGCTGAAGCAGACTTTTCTCATGTAGGTGTTGAATTAAAAGTAACACCTTTTAAAGTGAATAAAAATAAAACTATATCAGCAAAGGAAAGGTTAGTTTTAAATATTATAAATTACATGGAAGAATATAAGAAAGATTTTTATGAAAGCTCGTTTTGGCAGAAAAATAATAAACTTTTATTAGTATTTTATCAATGGAAGAAAGCGTTAGATAAAAAGGACTATGTAGTTAAGGATATAATGTTACATGAATTTTCAGAAGAAGATTTAGTTGTTATAAAAGATGACTGGAATACTATAGTTAATAAAATCAAAGAAGGAAAAGCTCACGAATTGTCTGAAGGAGATACAAACTATTTAGCAGCTTGTTCAAAAGGGGTTAACAGAAATTCTGTAAGAATCCAACCTTTTTCAAATGAATTAGCAATGCAAAGAGCTTATTCTCTAAAATCTTCATATATGACATCTTTGATTAGAAAAAGATTAGGAGTTAAAGATGATGAAGTAGTCAGTATCTTAAAAGGTACTAAAATGACAATAGAACAATTATTAGAATGTAAGTTTGAAAAATTTTATGGAAAAAGCATTGATGATATATGCAAAGAATTAAATGTAGATATTTATGCTGAAAATGGTAAATTACCTAAAAATTATGTGCAAAT
>JAQXUJ010000271.1 GCA_029219925.1 Clostridiales bacterium
AAGCACAGTCTGCAGGAGTTCCATGTTTTATATCTAATACTATTCCAAAGGAAGCAGATATTGGATTATGCACAATATTGGATTTGAAAGATAGTGCTGAAATATGGAGTGAAAATATAATTAAAAGTATTGAAAATATGAGTTATAAGAAAAAATTAAATAAAAATCTTTTAGAACAATATAATATTAAAAATGTATGTAGAAAAATAGAGATTATTTATGGAGGTAAGTAATATGAGCATAAAGGTTTCAGTTATAGTACCAGTATATAATGTTGAAGAATATGTAAGAGAATGTATTCAATCAATATTAAATCAATCATTAAAAGAAATAGAGGTAATAATAGTTAATGACGGAAGTACGGATAATAGTATTAATTGTATAGAAGATTTTATAAAAATAGATAATGTTAAATTAATTAATCAAAATAATCAAGGCTTATCAGTAGCACGAAATACAGGGATTGATGTAGCGCAAGGTGAGTATATATTATTTGTAGATAGTGATGATTATATCGAAAGTGAATTTATAGAAAAGTTATACTCTGAAGCTAAAATATATGATTTAGATATTGCAATTTCATCTCATAGTAAACTTCTTAAAGAGATAAAAGAAGCACAGAAAAGAGATAATTCTTTAATTACAGATAAGCCTATTAGTGGCTGTGAATTTATGTATAAGCAATTAAAGTTAAAGGATAAAAAAAATGAAGTTTGGGATGATTTATTTAAAAGAAAATTTTTACAAGATAATAATATAAAATTTTTACCAGGTATATTATATGAAGATACTTTATTTACTCCAAAGACATTAATTTATGCTAATAAGGTGAAATATATAGAAAGTTATGGTTATATATATAGACAAAGGGGAAATAGTATTACTAAAAGTGAGATAGGTGAGAAAAATATAAATAATTTAATTACTATAATAGAGAAATTAATAGAGCTTTATAGAGAATTAAGTGATAATTTTCAAAAAAAAGTTTTAAGAAAATATTTGTATAATGCATTAGTAAATATATTATCTTATATAGATATTTATAAAGTTAAAGATAAAAGATATTTGTATAAAAAAATACCTAAAGATAGTATCTTAAATATAATGAAAGAAGGATTTGATAATGGTGAAGAACGGATTAAATATTTAATTTTTAAAATAAATCTTAGATTATATATGAAGTTAGTTAATTTAAAAAGTTGTATTTAAGTTAATTATTTGGAGGAACAATGATAAGAAAGATATTTATAGTATTAGTAAATGAATGTAAAGAGAGAGGTTTTTATCATACTTTTATAATGTATTTTTCTAATTTTATATCAGCGATAAGAGGATTAAGATATAAGATGTTCTATTTTAAAAATATTAAAAGCTCTATTTTTTTTATTCAAAGCAGAAGTAAAATGGATATTTTCAGTAATAAATGTAGGATAATAATAAAACCTTTCGTGTTTATAAGAAGAAATACAACTATAAGAATAGATCATAAAGGACAATTAATTTT
>JAQXUJ010000272.1 GCA_029219925.1 Clostridiales bacterium
CTTTGAAATATGTATGATGAAAAGTACCATATTTAATACTTGTGAACTTAGTAAAATAAAAATAGGAGATTGTGATTTAAGTGGATTTAAAACACATAAATGCTATATTAAGGATTTTGAATTTGATGATAAGTTTAGAACGAAGGTAGATGAAAAAACTTTCTTTGATAAACTTATATTGAGAAAAAAAGACAGGGATGAGTATGAAGGAACATATATGATTTATGAAACAATAGCTGATAAGTTTAAGGAAAATACTTTAGATAATAATTTTGGTGAATATTATTTTTTATGCAAAAAAATGGAGTATAAAACTTTAGATCCTTTACCTAAAATTTCATCTTTTATATATAGAGTATCTTGTGGCTATGGAGAGAGACCTTTTAATGCTCTATTTTTAGGTATATTTTTAATAATGATATTTGCACTTATATATCTATTTGTAGGATTAGATATTGATGATAAATATGTAATATATAATTTAAGCACTTTGAAAAACTTTAATTTTATTAAATTTATAGAAGATTATAATGAATCATTAGCACTGAGTTCAGGAATATTTTTAGGCATAGGTGGATATAGTTGTGAACCAGTTCAAATATCTCTTTTAATATCTAATATAGAAATGATATTAGGAGTTATTACTGTTGGAGTCGGCACAGGTGCATTTGTTAGAAAAATTATAAGATAATATTAAAAAAAAGAGGAAATTTGGAACTTTATATAGTATTTATAATAGATGTTTAAGATTTTGTAATATTAAATAAAATATATTAGTAATATTACGAAAAAATTTTAAAGTAGCATTATTATTAAAAAAGTAGCATTATTATTAAATAAGGGGTGATATTTTGAAGAGTACAGAGTTATTAAAAGAAAAAGAAACTAAGTTATTAAAAGAAAATGCAACTAATGTACAAGATTTAAAGCAATACTTAAATTTAACTAAAGATGAGGAAGTAAAAATGGGTGAGATACTTGAAAAATACCCAATGTCTATTACTCCCTACTATTTATCTTTGATTGATTTTAATGATCCAGATGATCCAATAAAGAAAATGTGTATACCTTCAATAGAAGAAACAGATCTTAGTGGAAGTTTTGATACGAGTGGAGAAAAGGATAATACAGTTATTACTGGAGTACAGCACAAGTATAAACAAACGGTAATTGTATTATCTACTAATAATTGTGCTATGTATTGTAGACACTGTTTTAGAAAACGCCTTGTTGGTTTATCTGATGAAGAAATTGCTACACATTTTGATGAAGTGATAGAATACATAAAAAATCATAAAGAAATAAGTAATGTATTAATATCTGGTGGAGATGCTCTTTTAAATAGTAATACAAAAATAGAAAAATATTTAAGCAAATTATGTAAAATAGATCATTTAGATCTTATAAGATTTGGTACAAGGGTTCCTGTAGTTTATCCAGAAAGAATAACAAGAGATAATAGTTTAAAAGAAATACTAAAAAAATACGGCGAAAAGAAACAAATATATATAGTAACCCAATTT
>JAQXUJ010000273.1 GCA_029219925.1 Clostridiales bacterium
CCAATACGAAAAAAATACTATAAAGTACTGTGCACATAGAGAAATCTATGTGTATTTTTTTGTCCTAAACAGTTGTTTTACAAAAAATGTTACATACTTCAGGAGTAAAAAAAGCACTTTTCACAATGAGAATAAGCATTAATCAAACATTAATTAGACACTTATCTGGTGGAAAAAAAGCCCGAGAAATTATAGAGAGGGATTATAGAGAAGGATTATAGAGAGGGATTATAGATCGGAGGGAAAAAAGGGTTTTTCCCTACCGAAGTGGCAAGAATTTACTATCAAGTTTTTAAATATTTTTTTTATTATTTTTTACGTTTTTGCAATTCGTTACATATAGTAAAGTGAGAAGAAAAATTACAAAAGATGAAAGGAGTAATATGAAACTAGATTATAAAATAAGAGACCATGAGGGGCGTTTAGCTTATGTGAAGACATTAGATATAACAAACGCTACAAGCTACGAGTTAGAAGCTATAAGTAATTATATCCTACAGGTAGCACCAAGGGAAAGACAAGCATACAAGGTTATGACTCAAAAGGAATATGATAATTATTATAGTATGAAAAAAGTTGATGTTGATATTTCTCATGAGGAAGTGTTGCAAATGGTTAAGAGTGAATCCAATGACTATTGCAATACAGACTGGGAGATCACAGAGCAAGATATAAACGAAGAATCTGAAATGGGAGATATACTGAAGCAATACAATGATGAGAGAAAGCATGTTATAAAACTTATGAAAGATAAGAAGATATCAATTAAAAAATATAGAAGATTGTTAGCAAATATTAATGACGATATGTTACAAACGAAGCAATCTTACAAGGGAGTTACTGAGAGACCAACACAGATTAAATGGACTGGCGATAAAGTAGATTATGCGGTGCTAGACTACACAAATACAAGACATATAAAAGCAATTATAAAGGGGTTGAACCTTGATATGGATATTGAACCTAATAATGTGCTAAGTCTTATTGTCGAGGACATGAGAGTAGCTATTAAGGTGCTTTATGCGGAAAATAAGATTGATAAAAAAGATGTGGCAATAGTTACTGGCTTAAATAGTAGACATACCTTAGAAGAGTTACAAGAAATTGTAGGAATACAACCGAGTGGAATATCTAAAAGACTCACTAAAGTATGTAAAAAAGTAGCAGAATATTTTAAAAATAATTGAAAAAATTGAAGAAAATAGGACAAAAAATAGGTTTAAAACCCCAACTAATAGTGAGGAGATATTTAGTTAAATATTTATTCTAGTGATTTTGTCCTATTAGTTAAAGAAGGAGAAAATCAATTATGAAAAAAGAACGAAATATCACACTTAATACTATGATCAAAAAAGCCTTAACTAAAGTAAATACAACAGAAAAAGATATATATCTATTTATAAGATATAGGTATCTATATAAAGGTCAAATGGGCTTGCTACCTATACCACAATATGTTTGGGATGGATTGTTTAAAGTTGTAAGCTATAAGTTTACTAAGAAAACATTTTATATAACCCCACAAGGGCAAGAAAAGATATTAGATGAGATAGTTAATACATTTCCAAATTT
>JAQXUJ010000274.1 GCA_029219925.1 Clostridiales bacterium
TTCTGATAATCCTTTATGCCGTTTCTTGATATGTAATAGGTTTCAAGCTTTTTATGTTTCCTGTAAAAATATCTATACTGATAAAAGCTGGGATAAATATCTTGCAAAACACCATTTTTATCGCAATACTTTTCCTTCAGCATGATTTCATAGCATCTTTTAAGAGTTAGTTTTGCTCCGGAATAGAAAAATTTATTAAGCGACCATCTTATATTTTTTTCATCAGCGGAAAGATTGCGATTTGTATTAGATGTACTTCTAACAAGGCAATTAATATCCTGATAAACCAAATATCGACAGAGATATTTTTTTACTGTCTGAGGGGATATTTTATTGTTTTCGGCAGCCAATTTTATTGCTTTTGCACGAAGGGTATCATCTGCTACAAAGGGCAGAACAGCCGATATTATCGTGTATTTATGCTGTGCTGACTGCTTTTGTTTGGGTGTGAGCTCTAATGGCATTTGATAGCCGGTAATATTGTATAACTCTTTCTCGGAGCATTTTTTAAATCCTGTGAGGTTATTTTTTTCTGTCCAATAAGGGAGAGTCTTTTTAATACAGTCAATCACAAGCACCCTGTCAGGCTTAATTTCAAGTATTCTAAGGATTGTATCTTTATTTGTCATAAGCATATTCCGCTCCATTTCATTACTTTTCATTAACAACCAGCCCCCAATCCTTAACACCGCATCCTATCCAGTAATTCCGTGACATTTCAAGCAGTTTCACATTCATAGGCTTGGAAATTTTATCCCGTTCAACACATTCACGGACAGCCAATTCTCCGTCTGTTTTGGTGATAACAAAATCTGAAACATACTCATCCGAAACAGGAACATTACATTCAAAAGACTTAACCTCTCCATTCCGCTCCAGTACGTCAAGATATGCAAGAGCTATATCGGAATAGGTTCTTGCAGCCATTTCACACTTTGTTACCTTCTTTTTGATACACCGACCTTTGTAGTTTTTTCTGTGCATGAAAAACACCTCCTGTAATTTACGGCAGAACCCAACAAAATGCATTTTTCCCAAAAACGGGTGTGATTTCCCCAAAAACGAAAAATTTTATCCCAAAAACAGTTTTTATCTTCATTTTTGGGAAAACACCCTTGAAAATCCTTGATTTTAAGCCATTTCTGTTTTCCCAAAAACACAGATTTGATTTTTCTCTATGTTGAAGGGCAAACCCCTGTATCGCCAAAAGGCAATTTTCCGTATTTTTTAAAATTTCTTAAAACCACATAAAATGTAAATTTTATTGTGTCCGTAAACCGCATAGCTATCAGGTTTTTTCTATGTCTTCAAAACAAAAAAATGACTTCAAAGATTTTACTCTCT
>JAQXUJ010000275.1 GCA_029219925.1 Clostridiales bacterium
TTAACACAGAGAACGGTCAGCAGTCGGAGATTATGGGAAAGTATATGTATTATTCTTTCCCAAGACTTATTGTAAAAACGGAAAGAGTAAAGGAAATATGCGAACAGATAGGATTCCCCGTTAATGTTTCGGAAAAAGGGTCGATCACGGACGCGTTTAAAAGTGCAACAAGCAATATTTATGACAGGATTGAGCAGGAGGGAAATGAAGTGCTCAAAATTTATTGCCGCGATAACAAACGCGGTGACAACAACATTCTGTCGCGCGAACTTGTTGAAGAAACACTGATGAACAGTACAAATAATTACCGTAAGCTTGCTAATATTACGCTTGATAAGGAGATGGGTGTAATGCAGCTTTCAGGTTATGACCTTTGCCGTGACAGCAGGGTTATTCAATATTTTGATGAGGCAAACAATCGTTTTTCCCTTTATCGTGATTGTGTTTCCAACAGCAGCATTGAAAATATGGTTGAAAAGTATATGGCGTCACTGCATGCAATCAGCATTTCAGCTAAAGGTCATCACTATTTTGTGCCAAAGGGCTATATGCATAAGATAGACCTTCTTGAAACCTTTTTTGAAGTGTTGGCAAAGGAAAATCTATTTGTTTATGCGGATGGCAGAAACGCAAAATATATCAGCTCAAATTCAATGTATGTAGCGGACGATGAAACCCAGAGGAAGAAAATGGCGCATGAGTTCTATTTTGATATGGGCCGCGAGATTGAGGAATATCAGAAAAATATCTCAAGGCTCATACGAAACGGTAACAGATCACAGCGTATACTGGACCGATGGACGCTGAAAATCGAAGAATTGCAGAGGAAAAAGAGAGAGTACGAAAGTCTTTTAAAACAGAATTTATCAGGAATAGACGAAAACTTTACGCTGCTTGAGGGTATGCGAGACCAGCTGAAATTGAATGTGCAGGGTTCAAAGCTTTACGGTTTGGCGGCGTAAAAAAGTCTTGAATTTACAGCAAGAGGATACCGTTTGGTGTCCTCTTGCTGCGTATATTTGGAGGTAGTAATGGATAAGAAAGCGGAATTGATAAAAATAGGTAAACTGGAGGGCTTTTCCGAACATCCGTATCATGTATGCGATGATGAGGAAATGTATGAGCTTGCGGACAGTATCGGAAAGTATGGTGTGCTGATACCCATTTTAGTGCGTCCGATAGAAAACGGGAAGTATGAAATCATATCGGGGCATAGGCGAAAACGCGCGTGCGAGCTTGCCGGAATTGATGAGATACCGGCATTTGTGTATCGGCTGGATGATGATGAAGCGGCAATTTTGCTTGTGGACAGCAATATACAAAGAGAAAACCTTCTGCCGAGCGAAAAAGCCTACGCTTATCGGTTGAAATATGAGGCACTTAAGCATCAGGGGCAGCGCACTTCAGGACACGATGTCCGGAAGTGGAGCGAGGAAGAATTGGGAATACAGAACGATATAAGCGGCAGAAATGCGCGCAGATATATCAGACTGACAAATTTGATTTTTCAGCTCCTTGATAAGGTGGATAAAAAAATCATATCCCTAACCGGCGGCGTTGAGCTGTCCTTTTTAAAGATTCGACCGCAGTATATGGTGAATAACCATATTGAAGCGGAGGAATGTACGGTGAACTACAAACAAGCGCACAGCATACGCGAACTGGCGGAGAATGAAAGGCTGGACACAGTGGCACTGCATCAAATTCTTGATGAAACGGTAAAGGAAAAAAATATTTCCATAAACCAAAAACGGCTCAAGGGTTATTTCCCAAAAGAATACACATTGAAACAGTGTGAAACAATGCTGTGGAAAAT
>JAQXUJ010000276.1 GCA_029219925.1 Clostridiales bacterium
GTAGGTATTAGTAAGGCAGCATCAGAAAAAGGTATGGGTGCAAAGCCCTCACCAAAGGAACTTGCTACGGCTGCTGCCACAACAGCTTGGGCTGCTTTCTTTTTTGACTCTAAACTGGCTTTTTGCACATTTTGCAAGGTGTTTTGTAATTCATTGGGCAAAACTTCTGCCATCACGTCAATTAATTGGTCTAGGCCATACCATAGGATCTTGCTATGTACTCTTCGTCAAAGTCCATATCCTGTGCAAGAAGAGGCACCACCTTGGCAATATCAAGATTTTCTTTTTCTACAAGATTTTTCATCTCTAGTGCTTTCTTCTTTGGAACTCCTTGTGTAAGCACAACAATAATAGGTACTTGTGTTACTTTATTTTCTTTGGTAAACTCTTTCAGCCAAGTAATTTCTGATTCATCAAAGGTTCTATTTGCACCCACATTAATACAGTACCAAATGCAGTGAATAGCCTGATTTATGTCCTTTGAGGCAAGCCCCTTACTTATAATTTCAAGTATTTCTTCCTTAACTTTGTTTTGCTGCTCATTTGAAAGTTCAAATCCAGGCGTATCATAAATTGCAAGAGGATAATCCTTTTTTTCTATTTTCCTAATTTCTGAGGTAACTGGTTTTCCTAATCCAGTTTCTACGAAATTGCCTCTAAATAGACTATTAATCAAGGTGCTTTTACCCACACCAGATTTTCCTACCACAATTATATTTAGTTTATTCAAATTCTTAATTTTATCATTGATGGCATCTATACACTGTTGCGCCATTTTATCTATATCTATTTGCATTTTTCTTTTCCTTTCACTTTTAAAAAATATATTTTTTTTAGCTTCACTTTACTAAAGGAAAACCAAGAAAGTCACCACCATGGTAACATATCACTCTTTCAATGGGAAAGTCTTTAATTTTCTTCAAAGAATTCAAATAGATTTCTTGATTGTAATTAAGTACTTTAGGGCAAGTAGTAATTTTATTATCTTCTTTCATAAATAAATCCCCAGCAATTAATAACTTATACTTATCTATGTATAAACTCATGTGACCCATAGTATGACCTGGTGTGGCTATTACTCTCAACTTCTCCCCTACATCAATTATATCTCCATCTTTTACTAATTTGTTCGGACTTATTTTATTATTTTCATAGAAAGACTTAAACAGCTTATAAAACTGTTTACTTCCTTCATCCAACTTATGTAAGTTTTTCTCTATCATTTCTATTTTACAAGGTGTCTTTGAACCATTGATATAATCAGCTTCATCTTCAAAAACAATTAGCTCTATCTGAGGAATTAGTTTTAAAAGAGATTTTACATTTCCCATTTCCCATATGGTCTATATCGTGATGAGTAAGTATTATGGTTT
>JAQXUJ010000277.1 GCA_029219925.1 Clostridiales bacterium
GGAACTAATACTAATGTCAAAACTAATAAGGTAGAAAGTAACTTTAATACTTTACTTTTTAATTTTCTCATTTCAAATACTCCCCCTTTTTATTTGAAAATATTTTATCAAATTATATAATTAAATAAAATTTGATACATAATCTTTTATGATAATAATCTTTCTATTATGATATCCTAAGTAAATACTTTTTTCATTATTATCAAAATCTAAGCTATTACTTTACACATACAAAGTATAAATCCTTCACCTCCTTCTAAAATTTTCATTATGTCAACTTATTTTATATTTGAATCTCGACTCCAATAGGGTTTACAATAGTTTTACAAAAAATACATTTCTCCTATTTGAAGGTAGTCGAGAATATTAAAACCTACGATTAAATACATGAATTATATAGCACCTAATTATATAATAATATCCAAGATAGAAAGCTTAAGTATTATTCTTATCGCTTCATGGAATAACTTATTCTCAGTCTTATACATTATTTTTAGACTGTTTTGCTAACTTTGTAGTGAATAATAATCCTATAATCGTTATTTACTAGAATAGAGTAATTTCATAATTTATTAATATTAAGTATATATAAAGCTTTATCTATTGATTTACATAAAACTCAATCAAAATACTTCTTTTTAATAGATTTAATTATAATATTATGGAATTTGTCAATTATTTCAACAATTAAGTTTATTTCTTTCCCAATTTGGCATTCCATATAGGTAAGCTCATTATCGCTCCAATCCATTTTAATCCAATCTTATTTGTCAAATATTCTATCTATTAAATCTAGAGTAACAACTTTCCCTTATTGTGTTTTCTTAATTTTCAAATAATTCAGGGAATTAAATAGCTGTTGGTGTATTTATTCTTATTATATCTTCATTATTTATACTAACTATTTGATATTCAAGTATTTCTTCATTAGTATATAATTCAATATTATATTTTACTTCATATTCATTGTTTGCGTATATTATTAAATACTTAGTCTCTGTAGTATTTGTAGAGGTATTAAGTATTACACATAATACTTTGTAAAGCTTCATTGAAAACACTCCATTATTACTCAATACTATATAAATACACGCTAATTACTACTTTTCACCTATTAACACCTGTATTAAATTTAGTAATTGCAACATTGGGACTAAAATTTCTCCAATAACTCCCTAATAATAAAGTTAAATTTTATTATAAAACTAATATATTATAAATTATATTTTGATTATATTAAAAATCAACCAATATTTAGTAAATTTATATTATTATTTCTTAATGTTTTTACTTTATAATGATTTTATATGTTTTTATACACTAAAAAATGGTATATAAATAGATCACCTTAACTGACACCTAACGGTTGTCAGTTTTTTACACTCAAATTTAGCTCC
>JAQXUJ010000278.1 GCA_029219925.1 Clostridiales bacterium
CTTGCTAATGATACTACTTTTTTAGAAGAAATAGAATCATCTTTAAAGATTGAAAGATATATGAGATTAAATAGTGCTCTAAAATCAAACTCAAATATAGAGGCTATAAAGCTTGTAAAAGCAGGTGAAAAGAATGAAAGAAGAGAAAGAGCTAATCTTTTACTAAGAGAGCTTATAAGAACTTCAGACATCTATGTAAATAATGAAAAGTTAGATATAAAAGAGAAAAATCCAGAAGAAAGAATAAATGATGCTTTAAGAAGTTTAGTTGATATAGTTTATTCAAAGCTAGGATATATAAAGAAAAGTATTACTTCAACTAAGGAGATTGTAGATATTTTACTTAATGACAATAATCAAGTCACAATAAATTCTTTAAATGAAAATCCTAATAAAAATGCTGTAGATGAAGTAAATAGATATATAGAAAGACAAAGCATAGGTAATAACTCAATAACAGTAAAAAGTGTTATAAATCATTTTATTAAAGCACCTTTTGGATGGAGTGATTTAGATATAGAAGGTATAATAGCTTACTTATTCAAAAATCAAAATATTAAGATGGAATTTGGTGGAGAGAACTTATCAACTAATGATAAAAATGTGACTAACTATATAACGAAAAGAGATAATTTAGAAAAAACAAAAATTAAAACAAGAGTAAGTGTACCTGATAGTCATATAAAATCAGCTAAAAATATTTCAAACTTAGTATTTAATACTACTATAACTAAATTTGACGAAGATAGTGTAATGATAGATTTTAAAGAGACTCTAAAAGATAATCTAAACTATATAAAACAATTATTAGAACAGTATAGAAGATTTAATTATCCAGGAAAGAAAATACTAGAGAGAGGACAAGAGCTTATAGAAGAAGTATTAAGTTACAAAGAACCAGTAGCATTTTTTAAAACAGTAAATTCTCTAAAAGGAGATTTTGAAGATTATGGAGATGACGTGGCTGATGTATTAAGTTTCTTCAAGCAAGGAAATCCTCAGAAGAAAAATTTTGAAACAGCTATAGATAGAATAGAGCATTCAAAAGAAAATATGAGTTATTTAGATGAAGAAGCTAAAGAACTTATTGAACAAATGAAAAATATCGTGAATATGGAAAGTCCATATAAAAATATACACGAGTTACCTATTATAATAGATAAATATAATGACAAGCTTGTAGAGTTATATGAAGAAGAGGCTAAAAAAGTAAGACCAATAATTAAATCACATCAGGAAGAAGTATTAAACTATTTAAGAAAATTTAATTTTTATGATGAATTTAAATCAAGATACTTTGATAAATTTGAAAATTTAAATGAAGAATTAAATAGCGTTAGAAGATTTAGCGATGTAGTTGCCATACCGGATAAATCAGACCGTATAAAGAATCAATGCATAAAAGAAATAGATATGGAATATAAAAATAGAATGCCAGATAAAGTTACAGAATCTGAAGAAGATGATTGTGATGGAGGTAGTGCAGTTTTAATTCAACAGAAAACTATATTAATAGCTAAATCATCAATAATTCCTTATCAACCAGTTATAAAAAGTAGAGAAGACATAGATATATTGATAAAAGCTATAGAAACTAAATTAGAAAAAGAGCTTGAGGAAAAGGGAGAATTTAAATTAGTATAAAATCATTGTCGGGGGGATATGTATGGATGCTTCAGTAATAAGCAGATTTAATAATGAAGATAGAAAAATATTAGATAAATCTGCAATAAAGGACTTTGC
>JAQXUJ010000279.1 GCA_029219925.1 Clostridiales bacterium
CATGCCCTTCATAGCTGCCTCTATTTCTTCAATAGCCTGATAAATTACCCGGTAGAGTCTGATATCAACATCCTGAGTTGCGGCAGCAGCCAATGCGCCGGAATCCGGGCGAACATTAAAGCCGACTATTATCGCATTTGATGCGTTTGCGAGCATAACGTCCGATTCGTTGATAGCTCCTACGCCGCCGTGAATTGCGCGTACGCGAACCTCGTCATTGGACAGCTTTTCAAGGGACTGGCGAACAGCCTCCACCGAACCCTGAACATCCGCCTTGATAATAACGTCAAGCTCTTTCATATTGCCCTCATCAATCTGGTCAAACAGATTATCCAGCGACACCTTAACTGTCTGATTAAACTTTGTTTCCTTCTGTTCTCGCTTTCTCGCCTCGGCAACATCACGCGCAAGCTTTTCATCCTTGACCGCCATAATATGCTCACCGCCCATAGGAGCCTCTGAAAGTCCCTGAATTTCCACCGGAGTAGACGGACCGGCAGTCTTTAGGCGTCTGCCTTTATCGTTAACCATCGCACGGACATGACCCACCGCAGTCCCGGCAATTACAATATCTCCTACATGCAGCGTTCCCTCCTGGACAAGAACGGTTGCAACCGGTCCCTTACCCTTATCAACACGGGATTCAATAACCGTTCCCTTCGCAGCCTTGTTTGGATTTGCCTTAAGCTCCTTCATATCGGCAATAAGAAGTACCATTTCCAAAAGACCGTCAATATTAATATGCTGTTTTGCGGAAACCTCAACGCAAACCGTATCTCCGCCCCACTCTTCCGGCACAAGTTCATATTCCATCAGCATCTGCTTAACACGCTCTACGTTAGCATTTTCTTTATCGATTTTATTAATTGCAACGACAATCGTAACGCCGGCAGCCTTTGCATGATTAATGGCTTCAATGGTTTGTGGCATAACGCCGTCGTCGGCAGCAACCACAAGGATTGCCACATCGGTAACCTGTGCGCCTCTTGCGCGCATTGTTGTGAAGGCTTCATGACCCGGCGTATCCAAAAATGTTATAACGCGATCGTTAAGCGTTACGCTGTACGCACCGATATGCTGGGTAATTCCTCCAGCCTCGGTATCGGTAACAGAAGTATTTCGGATTGCGTCGAGGAGCGACGTTTTACCGTGGTCAACGTGACCCATTACAACTACTACGGGAGGACGCGGAACCAAATCCTCCGGCTTATCCTCTTCCTCCGCAAATAGTATATCCTCTTTCGTCAAAACTATTTCAGGCTTTGCGTCAACACCGAAATCTGCCGCAATCAACGCCGCCGTATCATAATCGATAGATTGAGTTATTGTTGCCATAACTCCCAGCATCATCAGTTTTTTAACAATCTCTGCTGCGCCTTTGCCCAGCTTCTGCGCCAACTCTCCAACCGTTATGCTTTCGGGAATTTCTATTTCCGTAGGCACAGCCTTTTCCTTCTTTTTAGGCGCACCGCTCTGCTGCTTTATTTCCTTTTCCTTATTATTCTGCTGTTTTTTACCATGTTTTTTCCCGCCGCGTCCGTGTTCAAGCTTGGTAACATCATC
>JAQXUJ010000280.1 GCA_029219925.1 Clostridiales bacterium
CACTTAACATCAAAAGATTTATTAACTTGGGAAGATAAGGATATAGCATTGACACCAGATATGGAGTATGAAAAAAATGGATGTTATTCAGGGAACGCTATTGAAAAAGATGGATTATTATATTTATTTTACACAGCAAATTATAAAACTGAAAATGGTAAAATACCAAAGCAAGCCGTAGCAATGATGGACAAAGATGGTAATATAGAAAAGCATATAAATAATCCAATTATAGATGGAGCACCAGCGGATATGACTGGAGAAATTAGAGATCCTTTTGTTTTTAGAAAAGATGAAAAATACTATATGCTATTAGGAGCAAAAAGTAAAAAAGAAAAAGGTGCATTATTACTATATACAAGTGAAGATTTATTAAAATGGAACTATATGGGTGAAATAAATCTTCCAATAGATACAGGATATATGTTAGAATGCCCGAGTTTTATAGAAGTTGAAGGGAAAGATGTAATGATACTTTCTCCTATGGGTCTTGAAAAAGAAGAATTAAAGTATCAAAATCAATTTGCAACACTATATTTAGTAGGAAAATTAGATATAGAAAATATGAAATTTGATCTAGAGTATATGGATGAAGTAGACAGTGGATTTGATTTTTATGCATCTCAAGCCTTTTATGGAAAAGGTAATAAGCCTATGATGGTATCATGGTTTGGATGTGGAGAACAAGATCTTCCAACTGATAAAGAAATGTGGAAGCATGGTTTAACTATGCCTCATACTCTTAGATTAGTAGAAAATAGATTGTGTAATTTTGTATCAGAGGAGTTAAATGATCTCTTTAATGATAAGAATGAATTTGACAGCAGTATAATAAAAACAAAATCTAATTACTATCATATTCAATTTAATATGCGTAAAGAAGATGAAAATAAATGGGTTAGATTTGGTAATGAAAATGATTATTGGGAGTTAAACTTTGATTTTGATAAAAATGTAATTCAAGTAGATAGAAGTAATCTAAAATTAAAAGTAGACATAAATAATGGACTAAAAAGATGTACAGAGGGACTAAATAAAGACGAATATAAAGTTGATATTTATGTAGATAACAGCTTTGTAGAGGTATTTATTAATGAAGGAATGAAGTCATTTGCATTTAGATGCTTTAATCTAAACAATGAAGAACATAATATACAATTCACTAATAAAAATAAAGGAAGTATAAATTACTACAATAAATAAAAAAAGGCTAGTTTATCTAGCCTTTTAACTATAATAAAAGGAATGATATAAATATGATATATACAGTAACTCTTAATCCATCTATAGACTACGTAGTAGAAACAGATAAATTGAAAATAGGGGAAGTAAACAGAGCTAATAA